>DRKG01000118.1 GCA_011051855.1 bacterium
GCGGCCGGCAGCACCCGTGTCCGGCTGTTCGATCAGACGCAGGGCGACGTGCTCCCCGCCCTGCCGTCCTGCGCCGGGGGTGCCGTCGCCCCCCGCCGGCCCCCCTCCGCCTTCGCCGGCGTGTTCGCTGCCGCCTTCGCCAGTGCCTTCGCCGGCGCCGGCCAGGAACTGCTCCATCGCGCCGCCCAGTTCGTCGGCCCGCAGCCCCATGCGCTCGGCAGTCCGTGCGACGGCCTCCGCCAACGCGAGCAGATCGCGCGGGTCTTCCGGCAAGAGGCCGCGCAGCGCGTCGAGGTCGACGCCGCCGATGGCGTCGCGTGCCGCCTCGCCGAGTGCCTGCTGAAGGCCTTGCGGGAGCTGGTCGAGCAGGCCGTCTCGCGCCATCTCGGCCGCCGCCTGGGCGAGTTCGCCGGCCAGACCCGCCGCCGCCTCCGGCGCCCGGCCCGCGAGCGCCCATTCGCGCGCGAGGCTCTGCCGCAACTCGTCGATCTCGCGCCACACGTCGAGTTCGCCGGCCGCGACGCGCTGCGCGAGTTCGCGCACCGCATCGCGCAGTTCGGCCCCGACTTCGGGCGGAACGGCGGGCGTCGTCGCCAGCCGATCGACCTCGTGCCGCAGCTCGCGCACCGCGACCTCGGCGGCTTCGGCGGGCCGCGACGGCGGGGCGACCGGCGGCAGCGCGTGCAGGATCCAGAGAACCAGAGCCGCAGCCAGGGGGCGGGGGAGCATCGGCTGCCAACGGATCGACGGCAGCACTTCCGGCACCCGCTGGAGGTGGGTCGCCAGCGCGCGCACGTAGCACGCGTCGAGCTCGGCCCCATCGGCGGCCGCCAGCAACAGTCCGTCGGTGCCCAGGCGCCGCTCGAGGTGCGGCAGCAAATGCTCGGCATCGCGCGGTGCACCGACGGCGGCGACGACGCCGATGATGACTGCCGCCACCGCCGCTGCGGCCCAGTGCACCCAGCCCGCCGTGCCGACCGGCGCCAGCCAGTCGGGAAACACGTCGTGGCCGAGGCGCACCGCCAGCAGCAGCCCGGCGGCAAGCGACAGGCCCGCAAACAGGCCGAAGGCCGTGCCGCGCACGAACGCCGCCGCCACCAGCCGACGGCGGAATCTGTGCAGCGCTTCGGTCACGGGAGCCGACATCACGGGAGGGGTGCCGTAGGACGGCCCACAACCGGTTTTATTCGGCCCGACGCCACGCACAAAGCCCCGCCGCGATTCACCGGTCGATCGTGTCCAGATCGTCGTCGGGCACCACCGCCTCGTCGACGGTCAGCGGCTCGACGCGCACGAACGGCTGCCGCCGCACCGAGCATGGTTCGAGATCGCACATCGCGCACCAGTCGCGTTCACAGGGGTCGATATGGAAATCGGCGTCGGCCCGGCCTCCGAGATCCTGCACGAACCGCACCGCCAACTCCTCGGCGACGTCGTGCGCGCGCTGCACGCTCCAGAACTCCGGCACCACCACGTGCGCGCTGACGTGGCGGAAACTGCCGGCGCGGATGATGCGCAGGTGGTGCACCCGGATCACGCCATCGCCGACGCGCCGCGAGAGCGCGGCGACCACCTCGTCCAGAACCGCTGGATCCTCTTCGTCGAGCAAGCCGCCGATCGCACCTCGCACGATCCGCCAGCCGGTGACCAGCAGCCACAGCATCATCGCCATCGCGATCGCCGGGTCGAGCCACGCGATGCCGGTCCATCGCACCACCAAAAGCCCGAGCACGACACCGATGCTGGTCCAGAAGTCGGACAGCACGTGGTTGCCGTCGGCGACCAGCGCCGGCGAGTCGTGGCGCCGACCGTAGCGGACCAAGAACAGCCCGAGGGCGCCGTTCAGGATGCCGGCTATGAGGACCATCACGACGCCGAGATCGAGTTCGCGCGGCATCGCCCCCGCGACCAACGCCTCCCCCGACCGCCACATGATCACCAGCGCGGCGCAGAAGATCAGGCCACCTTCGAACGCCGCCGAGAAGAACTCGATCTTGCCGTGGCCGAACGGATGGTCGCGATCCGCCGGCCGCACGGCGTAGCGCAGCACTCCGATCGCGACCACGGCGGCGACGACGTTGACGATCGACTCGGTCGCATCGCTGAAGATCGCCTGCGAACCGGTGCGCCAGTAGGCCCAGAACTTGGCCGCCATCAACACCACCGAAACCACGAACGACAGCAGCGCGACGCCGACGTAGGACGGGGAAGAGGCATTGCTGTCGGCGGTTCGGCTCACGCGGCCAGATCATCGCGTTGCGCCCCGCGTGATGCACGCTCCAGCATGGTGCCCCGTTTTGAAACCGCACTGAGATCCTCCGGGCGAAGTGTCGATAAGCACGACGTGCAAAGGCCTGAGCCGAGGGACATGACCGACCAACCGCGCTATCGCAGCGGCGAGCAGGGCACGGCCCTGATCTTCGCCCTGATGTTCACGACCGTCGTCGTCGGGATCGTGATGACCGGCACGTTGACGCTGAAGTCGCAGATCACGAACAACCGCACCTTGTTCATCACCAGCTATCAGGCGGTGATGGCGGCACGCTCCGGCATTACCGAGGCGCTGAGCTGGATGCGCCGGCAAACGTCGCAGCCGGTGACGACGTTCGCGCCGCGACTCGACGAAACGGCCGTGCCCCCGGTGCTCGACACCGATGAGCCGGACATCGGATTGGTGCGCGACTTCCGCATCTCGGGCAACCTGTGGGCCCGCTACGAGGTGTGGAAGGAATGGGCCGCCGACCCCGACCCGGCCCGCCTGGCGTGGCGCCTGCAGTACCAGTGCTCCGACATCTCGCCGCAGAAGTCGCTGGGCGCGATGGGCTCGGCGTGGCGTTTGCGCAGCGTCGGCTACGTCTATCGAAGGCTCGACGCGAACAAGGCGTTCAACGAAAAGCCCAACGTCGTGCTGTCGACCGAGCTGGTCGAGACCGACGCGATGCGACTGTCGATCAACCTGCCGGGTCAGGCGGCGGTCAACGTGTCCGACGGCAACTCGTGCATCATCAACACCAACGGCCGCATCCGCGGCAACGGCGTCGCCGGCATCTACTACCCCGCCGGCAGCGGCACGCCGACCACCGGACCGAAGAGCGAGAACCGGGTCCTCGGCATCCCGGCGCTGTCGCCGGGCGGCACCTACGACGACTCCTACGAAGCGGTGTTCGGCGTGACCTACGGCGAGCTGTCGTCGATGGCCGACACCATCGTCACCGATCCGGCCGACTTCCCGAACCCGCTGCCCGAGAACGGCCTCGTCATCGTCGACATCGGCAGCACCTTGACGCTGGACTCGTCGACACCCCTGTCCGGCGCCGGCGTGGTCATCGTGCGCGGCAACCTGGTGATGAACTCCGGCAACAACTCGCTGTTCTCGGGACTGCTCTACGTCGAAGGCAGCTTCACGCTGCGCGCGCCGTCGGAGATCAACGGCTCGGTGATCTGCACCGGCAACATGACCGTGCAAGGTTCCGGCGACTACGCGACGATCAACTACGACGAGAACGCACTGAACACCGTCATGACCAACTTCGGTTCCTACCGGCGCACCAACTCGCTGTTCTTGCCGCGCCGCGAGAACTGACCCGCGCGCACCGCCGCCGGAAGACCTGCCGGGCTACTGGCCGACGAGCAGGACCGCCGCGTCCGAGATCGCCAGACCGAGCGGGTTGAGGCCGGGGTCGAGGCTGGCGGCCTGCGTATAGAACTGCGCCCCCACCAGCGACGCGGTGTTCGGCACCGGGAACGGGAACGACGCCGCGTTGTTGGCCCCCGCGAGCGACAGCACCACGTCGGCCGAATGGTGCAGCGCACAACCAGGCATGCCGACGGCGGTGAGGTCGAACGCAGGCACCGCTCGACCGACGCCGAGCGCCATCACGCCCAGGGACAAAGGTAGATTGTCGACCGCGATCGTCGCCTGGCCGCCGAGCACCGGTTGCGTCGACGAGGTATTGCCGGGAACGCCCAGCGAACCGGCGCAACCGAACCCGACGTATCCATAGCCGGCAACGCCGGTCGCCTGCGAAGTCGCATAGTGCAGCGCGATGTTGGCGACCCGCGGCGCAAACGTCGTCGACAAGGGATCGAGCACCGGGCCGGCCTGCGCCAGACCAGCGGTCAGCGCCAGGTCCGCGGTCGCCACCGTCAGCGGCCCACCCAGGTTGCTATAGGTCGGCGACGCCCCGACGTGCTCCATCAGCATGCCGAACGAGCCTTGCGCCAAGTGCAGCGGCGTCGACAGCGGCACGAACGTCTGCGCACCGCCCGATGCGACCACGGTCTCGCTGGCGACCTGGCGCCACAGCGACGCATCACCGGTCTTGCCGACGTAGGTCCCTTCGGCCTGATACAGGTTCACGGTCAGCGGCGTGCCGGCGGTCAGGCCGGTGTTGACGTGCAGGGCGCAGACCGTGATGCCGAGCGGGTTGCTGACGTCGACGTCGAAGAAGTTGCCGCCACTGGCCGCACCGACCGCGGTCACCAACCCACCCTGGAACGTCGTCTCGATCGTGGACGCGACCGCAATCCTCCTGGTGACCACCACCGGCGGCTGGCAGGCCAGCGTCGTGGTCAGCGTGACGTCGACCTCCGCACAACCGTTGGGGTAGACGAACGTCGGATTCTGCACAGTCGAATCGACCTGGCCGTCCCCGTCGAGGTCCCACGCCCAACTGCTCGGGGTCGGCGATGAGGTGTCGGTGAACGCCACCGTGCGCGGCGCGACGATGGCGTTGGTGAACGACGGCGTCACGACGTCGGTGACGATGTAGTCGACCTTGGTCGCGGTATGGGTGCCGGCTGCATCGACGATCGACAGGCTCACGGTGTAGCTGCCACACTGCGCATAAACGTGCGCCGGGTTGGGCGTGAAATCGTCGGGCACGCCGTCGTTGTCGAAGTCCCAGATGTAGGCCTGGATGCCGCCGGGCGCCCCCGAGGTGGCGATCGCCGTGAACTGCACCGAGAGCGGCGACGCCCCGGTGGTCGGCGTGGCGGTGAAGTCCACGGACGTGCTGCCGACCGTGTAGTAGAGGCCCATCGCGAGCTGCCGCGGCGAGAACCCCTGGCTGGTGCCACCGAACGGATCGACCGGGTCCGAGACGCGCATGCGAGCCTGGGACAGGTCGACCGACAGCTCGTTGTTGGCGTAGACCTGCGGCAGCCCCGCCGACGCCGCGCCGCCGTGGTAGACGGGATTCGCCGCGATGCAGTGGAAGGCGACCCCGTAGGTCGCCGGCGCCAGCGCCACCGGCTGGTTGAGCAGGAAGCTCACGCGGCCGCCTGCGTGCACGGTCGCAGCACTCGCCACCTGCGTCCACAGCGCCGCGTTCTGGTGGTTGCCGACGTGGCTGCCACCCGGTGCCGTCAGCCACAGCCCGAACTGGCCGTTCGTGCCGTGCGACGTCGACACCTGGAGGTCCACCCGCGTCAGCACGATGCCCTGCGGCGCGGTCACCGTCAGATCGAACAGACCGGTGA
>DRKG01000119.1 GCA_011051855.1 bacterium
CCAGGCAAGGAAGGCGACTGCAGAAGCGCAGGCGTGGCCGTGGCCACGCCGAGCATTCTGCCAAGGAGTTCGCGGAGCGAACGGACGCCGCAGGCGGCCGCCTGACGCCGCATGGGCGTGGATGGTGCGTGCCGGGGGCTCTGTTTCATGCATAGATCGGGCCAGTCCACTGCGAATCTCGGCGCACATGAATCCTGAACTCCCCGCACCCCCGAACGCCCCCACGCCAACAGGGGGTTCCCATATCAGCGCCCCGTCCCCGCCCGGCGGCGAGCACGCCCGACCTTGTCGACCTGCGCCTGCAGATCGTCGAGCGCGGTCATCGCCGCGACGAACGCCGCGTGCGGCGATGCGAACGGACTGAAGTAGTCGTGCACCTCGCCATCGCTGTGCTCGCGCGTGGCGACGTAGTAGACGTGATCGGAGGTGGTCAGATCGCGCCACGTCGCGAGCAGTTCGGGACGTTCTTCGGCGGCGCGCAGCACCTCGGGGCGCATCCCGTAGAGCCGCTCGTGCACGGCCGTCTGCATCGGGTTGCCGAGCCATGCGCCGAGGCCGCGGTCCGCGTCGGCCCACGACACCGGCGCGGCCAGGTCGAGTTCGTGCAAAGCGTCGCGCTCGGCTGCAACCTGTGCCGGCGTGCGAAAGCGGAAGCGCGGGTCCTCGAGCACCAGCGCCGGCAGGTGGCGCATGAACTCGAACACGCCGGTCGCGCTGCCCTGGTGTTCGCCGAAGGTCTCGTAATCCATGAACAGCCCGAGGAACTGCACCGCCGCCGGCAGGTCGTGCAGCCAACCGGCGTAGGTATCGGCGTACAGCGGGTGGCACGGCCAGGAGCGGTCGGAGAACCGGAACGCGATGTCGTCGGACAACGAATAGCTGCGCAACAAGAGCTTCAGGCGCCGACAACCCTTGGGGCGGTACGGCACCCACGGTCGTCGCCAACCGAGCAGGTGATCGGCCCCCTCGCCGAGCACGCAGTCGAATCCGAGCCGTTCGATCTCGGCGCAGATGCCGTTGTCCAGGATCAACTCGGTGTTGCGGAAGGACGTCGGGGCACCGAACAGATCGGTGACCACGGCCCGCTGCTCCTCGACCTGCGCGGCGAACTCGGCGGCATCGGCGAGCGCCGCCAAGCTGTGCCGACTGGTCTCGCAGAGAAACTCGACATTGCCGCTCTCGGCCAGCGCAACGAACGAGTCGAGCGCCCCCGGCGCCCAGTCGCGCAACTGCCGGACCACCGTGCCCGACAACGAGAACGCGCAGCGGAACTGGCCGTCGGTGCGGTCGATCACGTCGAGCAACAGCCGATTCATCGGCAGGTAGCAGCGCTCGGCGACGCGCTCGAGCACCAAACGGTCGAGCGCGTCGTCGAAGTAGCCGAGCGGCCGAACGCGGTCGCGCGGGCGCAACGCACGCAGCCGCCGCGGCTGGTGCACCTCGAAGCAGAAGACGATGTCGATCAAACGAGCTCCACTGCGCCGGCGAGCACGTCGCGACACAGCCGATACGCGCGCAACAGTTCGCCGGTGTTCCAGGCCTGCGCGAAGGTACCGCCGGGGCGGTGCGGCGGATCTCCGTCGTAGACCTCGTTGACGTGGTCGATGCCGCCGCGCTCGAGTTCGACCCGCAACAACTCGTCGAGCTCGGCGAGATGCTCGCGGGCGCGCTGCTTGCGGGAGCGCTTCGCCGTCGCCCGCAGCGAGGCCTCGACGAAGAAACCGAGCAGCCACGGCCAGACGGTGCCCTGATGGTAGGCGCGATCGCGCTCTTCGGGACCACCACCGTAGACGCCGACGTAGCGCGGATCGTCGGGCGACAGAGTGCGCAACCCACGGGGCGTGCGCAGCTCCCGCCCGGCGCGGTCCACCACCTTGCGCCGCTTGGCCATCGTCAGCGGCGAACGCGCCAGCGCCGACGCCACCACCATGTTGGGGCGGACGGTGCGGTCGGCGATGTCGTCGTGCACGCAGTCGGCGAGATAGCCGTGCTGCTTCAGCCAGAACGCACGCACGAACGCCTCGCCGCAGCGGTCGCGCAACCCGGCGTAGTCGCCGCCGTCGTCCGGCTCGTGCTCGGCAACGAACGCCAACAGCGCATACCACAGCGCCTGGATCTCGACCGGCAAGCCGGCGCGCGGCGTCACCGGCCCGCGCGCGGTGCGCGCGTCCATCCAGGTGGCGTTGAGGTCCTCGCGACCGGCGGCCAGGAGGCCGTCGGCGGTCACCGCCATGCCCAGATCGGTGCCGGCGCGGTAGTGCTCCACGATCGAGCGCAGCGCCGGCAGCAGCCGTTCGCGGACCAACTCCGGGTCGTGGCCGGCATCGGCGAACCGCTGCACGGCCAAGGCGAACCACAGCGCCGCGTCGCAGCTCCCGTAGTCACTGCTGGCGATGTCGCGGCCGTAGACGTTCGGTAGGAGGCCCCGGTGGAGGAACGGCAAACAGCCGGTCAGCACCTCGGCGCAGGTCTGCGCGTCCTCCCGCGCAAGCGTCAAACCCGGCAGCGCGAGGAATACGTCCCGCCCCCACTCGAAGAACCACGGAAACCCGGCCAGCACGCCGAGGCGATCGCCGACGCCGCGATAGAGGAAGTCGTCACCACCGAGTGCCAGCCGCGCCGTGAGCGGCTGCTCGTCGGCCGATGCGCGACGCCAGCTTTGCTCGTGCTGCCGCAGCGCGGCGTCGAATGCAAGAGCCGCGTCGTCGACGGGTTCGCCGAGCGCGAACGCCAGTGTCACCTCGCCGCGCGCGCGCAGATCGAACGCGACGAAGCCGGGAGACCAACGGTCGCCGACGTGGTCGTAACCGCGCCGGCGATCCAGTTCGTAGACGAAGCCCGTGTACCACACCGGCTCCGCGGTGTAGCTCGCGACACCGTCGGCCGACAGCCACAGGCGCGGCAGCGAGGCGTCCGGCTGCACGCCCCAACTCGCGCCGCGCGCGCATACGTCGGCGGCGAACGATTCGTGCTGCTGCGGCAGGTGGTCGGCATCACACCAGCCCAAGAGCGGTCGCACGTGCAGACGCAACGCCCGGTCCTCCAGGTTGCGCCAACGCACCAGGAGCGCCGACGGCTGCCCGTCCGCCGCACGCTGCAGGACGACCTGCCGGGTGACGGAACCGTAGGCAGTGCGGAACGTCCAGCTCGGCACCGGCCGCGGCCGGAAGTCGACTTCCGCGTGGCCCGGCGACGGCCGCGCTTGCCCGCGCCAGTGCGCATGCATCAGGTGGGCGCGCGGCACGCCGTCGTCGGCGTCGCCGCCGCGCGGACCGACGCGCTCGTCGAGCGCCGCCACCACCATGCGACGCCGCACCTCGCCCGCCGGGCGCACGATCCAGAAACCGTGGTAGCGGCGCATCGCCAGGTCCCGTGCGGTACCGCAGGCATAACCGCCCCGCCCGTCCGTCAGGAGCCATTCGGCGTCACCGGGCAGACACGCATACGCCGCCTTCGCGGTGGGATCGGCGAGCGCGGACGCGGGTGGTCGGACTTCTGGCATCGGCAAGCGAGCGGTGGGCTCGCGCCCCGAGCCTACGTGACCGGTGACGGGGTTCAACGCCCGGTCATGGTGAGGAATCAGCGACAAGCCCCTGTCCTGCGCCGGGTGCTCGTTGCATTCTGGACGTCTCCGGCTCGTCGCATTCCCGCCAACCCCGCATGGTCCCGCTCGACCTCCGCAATACCCTCGTCTTCATCCTCGCCGGCGGCGCAGGTAGTCGCCTGATGCCGCTGACCAAGGGACGCGCGAAGCCCGCCGTGCCATTCGGCGGCAGCTACCGCATCATCGACTTCACGCTCAGCAACTGCATCCACTCCGGCCTGCGCCGCATCCACCTGCTGACGCAGTACCAGGCGCGTTCGCTCGAAGAGCACGTGCGCTTCGGTTGGAACTTCCTGCCGCGCCGGCTCGAACAGTGGATCACCTGCAGCCCGCCGCACCACGTCTCGGTCGGCAAGTGGTATCGCGGCACCGCGGACGCGATCTACCACAACCTCGACACCATCCACGATTGGCAGCCGACCAACGTCGTCATCCTGTCCGGCGACCACATCTACCAGATGGACTACCGCGACATGCTGCGCGAGCACGTCGAGCACGAAGCGGCGCTGACGATCGGCGCGGTCCGCATTCCGGCGGCGGAGGCAGCGAGCTTCGGCATCCTGCAAGTCGATGAAGACGGCCGCATCACCGGCTTCGTCGAGAAACCCAAGGAGAACGCGCCGGAGATCCCGGGCCAGCCGGGTTACTGCCTGGCGTCGATGGGCATCTACGTGTTCGAGACCGAGGAACTGGTCCGCCGCCTGCAGCACGACGGCAAGATGCCCGAAGGCGAGGGCGGAGACTTCGGTCACCACGTGATCCCACGCATGCTCGGCGAGGTGCCGATCTACGCGCACTCGTTCCGCGGCCTGCCGTCCGAAGACCCAGAAGAGCAGCCCTACTGGCGCGACGTCGGCACCATCGAGGCCTACTTCGACGCGCACATGGACCTGTGCAACATCCGGCCGCAGTTGAACCTCTACCGCAAGGACTGGCCGACCTACACGCTGTGGCACAACGATCCACCGGCCAAGACCGTGTTCAGCGAAGACGGCGACGGCCGCCGCGCCGAGGTCGTCGATTCGCTGCTCGCGCCCGGCTGCGTCGTCAGCGGCGGCAAAGTACGCCGCTCGGTGCTCAGCAACCTCGTCTACGTCGACGAGTACAGCGAACTCGACGAATGCATCGTGATGCGCGGCGCCCGCATCGGCCGCAACTGCAAGCTGCGCCGCTGCATCATCGACAAGTGGAACGAAGTCCCCGACGGCACCGTGATCGGCTACGACCGCGCGCTGGACGAACGGCGTTTCACGGTCTCGCCTACCGGCATTGCGGTGGTCGCCCAGCACCACGACTGGAACGCCGACTGAAGCCGGCGGCTCACTGCTGCCGGAGCATCACCTCGACCGCCGGGGCGACTTGAGGGGGCAGCTTTGCCAGCAGCGGGGCCAGCGGCACCTCGCTCAACTGGTAGCAGACGAACTTCGGGCGGCGATACAGGCGCTTGCGTTCTTCCGAGCCGATCGCGCGCACCGCGCGCTGCACCGTGACCACCCGGTCCAGCGCCGCTTCGATCGCTTCGTCGGCGAGGCCGGGAGCGACCGCGGGAGCAACCAGCCCGCGCAGTTGCCGGCGCAGCGACTCGCGGGTCGATTCGACCAGTGTGCGCGCCGCCTCTTCCCGCCTGTCGCCACCGAACGTGAGCGCGCAACGGAAGTAGCCGCGCCGCGGCGGCACCGGATCCACCCAGTCGGGAGCCTTCTCGACCTGCCGCCAACGCACGATGTCGGCCAGCAGCAGGCGCTCGATGCGGCCGAACTCGCGCGGATCGAAGTCGGACAGGCTCGCCACGATCGGAATCCGCCAGCGGAGGTAGAGGGTCGCACTGCCGTTCCCCTCCTCGACCATGACCGCTTCCGCCAGCTCGGCACACCGGAGCATGCCGTCGATCGCGCGTCGCGCGTCAGCGTGACCGAGTGCCGGGCGCAGGTGGCCGAACAACTGCCAGCGCAGATCCCGGCGGCA
>DRKG01000120.1 GCA_011051855.1 bacterium
TCAGCGCCGGCCACCGCTCGGGATCGGTGAACACGCTGATGCAGCCGAGCTGGTCGAAGGTGCTCTCGCCGGCGAGATCGCGCGCATCCCCGTGCCGATAGCGCACCGGCACATCCGGCAGCGCCCTCTGCAGTGCCGCGTTGAGCGCATCGACCTCCTCGGCAATCAGGTTGGCGGCGACGACCTCGCGCCCGACGAACACGGCCTCGGCCAGCAGCACCGGCAGCTCGGCGACCCCCGCACCAACCCACAGCGAAGTGCCGCCGGGCGCAACGTGGCGCAGCAGCCGCCGCGCGAGCTGCACACCGAGTTCGACCACCAACGGCCGGCGCTCGCCCCAGTGCCGTTCACCGTCTTCGTGGAAGTAGACGTCGCCGAGCACGGCCCAGTCGACGGCGGCGAAGCAGCGCCGGGTCATCTTCTCCAGCTCCAGCCAGTCCTTGGCCGCCGGCGTCACGCGCCACTCCGCAGCTCGCCGATCTGCTTGAGCAGCGGCCACGAGAAGATGCCGGTGCGGTGGCCGTCGCTCCACATGAACGACAGCGCGTAGCGGCCGACAAGTTCGGCACCGAGCAGGGTGATGTCGTCCTTGACGGTGGCCGGATCGAGCAGCGGACGACCGGTGTGCTCGTCGACGCAACTCGCACACGGGCAGGCGAGACGCAGGTCGCGGGCGGCAAACTCCGACGCGCCGCCGTCGCGCCACTCGATGCGGAACCGATACGGCGAGACCAGGTCGGCCTTCTTGGGGACGGGTTGTTCCATGGTGGCTGTGCAGCTACTTGCCAGCCGCGACGCGATGCGCGACAAGGAATGCATGCGGTTGGCTGGACTCATTCTGGCAGGCGGGCGCAGCCGGCGCATGGGTCGTCCGAAAGAGTCGCTGCCGATCGGCAACACGACGATGCTGGGCTGGCAGTGCCGCACGCTGCTCGCGTGCACCTCGCCGGTCGTCGTCGTCGGCCGCGACCACGCCCAGCAACTGCCCGAACTGCCCCCCGGCGTCGACGTCACCGTCGATGCGCTCCCGGGCGAAGGGCCGCTCGCCGCGATCGCCGCCGGCCTTGCGCACCTGCGCGACCGCCACGGTTTCGCCGCCGACGACGCCGCGATGGCCACCGGCTGCGACCAGCCGTTCCTGACCGCGCACACCGTGCGCTGGTTGTGCGCGCAACTCGGCGACGCCGATCTGGCGATGCCGCGCGCCGACGACAAGCTGCAGCCGCTGACCGCGATCTACCGGGTGCGCGCTCACGAAGTCGCCGAAGAACTGCTCGCGCGCGGCGTGCGGCGGCCACGCGAACTGGCCGACCACCTCGCCTGCAGCATCGTCGAGGAGCGCCGGTTGCGCGGCCACGACCCGAGCCTGCGCTTCCTGCGCAACCTCAACCACGGCACCGACTACGAAGCCGCCCGCCGCCTGCTCGCGGAGCGGCACCCGCGTTGACAACGGCCGTTCTGAATCGCCGTCCCCGCATCTGCGGCGGCCGTTCAGCGCGCTCCCAGGCTCCTCCGATAGGGGCGGCATGGGGAGCCTCGACGCCACACACTTCCTGCTGAACTGCACGATGATCGGCTGGGGAGCCTGCGGTGCCGCGCTGCTGCGGCGAGATGGCACCCACGCCATCGGCCTCGGCCTGTTGCTCGGCGCCGTGCTCACCGGGTTCGACTCGCTGATGTCGGCGCCGTTCGGGCTGCCGCTCGCCGGCTGGAGCCTGCTGTCGTGCGCCGGGTTGCCACGCATCGCGCCGCGGCTGTCGGCCACGTCCACGTGGCTCTCGATCACGGTCCTCGCCGCGCTGCTGCACCTCGCACACGCGGCCACGCCACTGCAGCCGATCGTCTGGGGGTTGCGTCCGCTCGATCTCATCACGGCCGTCGGACTCGCCTCACTCCTGTCCCGCGCTGCCCCGGAACACCGCTGGCCCCTCGGCTGCACCGCCGCCTCGCTGCTGTTCACCGGCACGGTCGGCGAGGTCGGCGCTCCCGCCGCGACCCTGCTGCTGGCGGCCGCACCGTGGCCGCTGCTCGCCGACATGTTGCGGCGCCACACCCGCGAACTCGGCATCGCGACCGCGACCAGCTTCGCCACCATGTTGGCGCTGAACGTGCGCGCGACGGCCGCACACCGTGACCTGGATCTCGGACTCGCCGCGATCGAAGACCCACTGGCGACGCTCGCGCTGATCGTGCTCGTGTTCGGGTTCACCCTGCTCTTCGCCGATGCCACCGCCCGCCGCGAGCAGGCGGCTGCGGCGGCGGAACGCGTTGCGCGCAACGAACAGCGACCGGCCGCGACCCACCTGACCCCCGCCGAAGTCGTGCGCGATCTGCGTGGGCCGTTGACCAGCATGCTCGCCGCCGCCCACCTGGCGCAAGCGGCCACGGGCACCGGCGCGACCCCGAAGGCGCTGACCCAACTGCAGGACTACGGTCGCCAGCTCGCGGCCGCAATGAACGACATCGAAGAGCTCGAACGTCTGCTGGGCGGCGAAGTCGCACCCGCCGACGAGGTCTTCGACCTGCCCGAACTGCTCGCGAGTTGCGTCACCGCGACCATCCCGTTCGCCGATGATCGCGACGTGACGGTGCGCTTCGATGCCGCCTCGTCGCTGCCGCAATGGCACAAGGGCGACCCGTCGCGGCTGCAACAACTGTTCACGCGCGTCTTGCAGCTAGCCATCGAGCACTGCCCGACCGGCCGCGTCGACGTGTTCGCCGCCACGCGCGACGATCGGCTGTCGCTGTCGCTACTGAACGGCCAGGGCGACGTCGACAACCCCGACGACCTCGGCGTCGTGTTCGCGCGCGAACTCGCACGGGTGTTGGGAGGCGAACTCGAGCTGCGCCGCCGTGACAACGGCGGTACCGAGTTTCGCGTCACCCTGCCGCTCGTGCCCGCGCCCGATTGGGAGGTCGATCTGCTCGAAGAAGACGAACTGGCCACCCGCGAGCAACAAGTCCTCACGAACTCCGACGTGCGCGGCAAGGTGCTGCTGGTCACCAGCAGCAGCGACCACCGCAAGCTGCTGGCCTCGATGCTCGCGGCGGTCGGCGCCGATGTCGACACGGCAGCCGGCAGCGCGATGGGCCTGCACCTGCTCGGCGGCGACAACTACGACCTGATCCTGCTCGACATGCAGGGTAGCA
>DRKG01000121.1 GCA_011051855.1 bacterium
CTCCGCAGTCCGTCTGGGTCTGCTGGAACGCCAGCTCACGGCCGAGGACGTGGTCCGCTGGCGGCAGGACTGGGGGCCGCGCAGCATCCATCCAGTGAGTCGAACCGGGAGGCAGACCGTGACGATGTAATACGATCCAGCAACAGCATCCCTGCGCAGAGCGGCAGGAGCCAGGAGGCCTTCGGCCCAATGGCGTGGCCAACTCGGCACGCGGTGTACCGAGGAGCGCGCGATCCAGGTGGCGGACCAACAGCCAAAGGATCAGTTGCCCTTGGTGGTGAGGTAGAGGTCTAGGAAGCGCTGCCCACAGCCCCCACTCCCAAACCTCTCTTCACACCGCACCCGATTCTCCCCCCCCAACCGCCTCCGCAGTCCCTCGTCCCCCAGCACCGTCGCGAGCGCTTTCGCCAGCGCCTCCGTGTTTCCCGCCGGCACCACCCACTTGCGCGCCGGCTCCGGCAGCACTTGCTTCACGTCACCGACATCGGTCGCCACCACCGGTAGGCCGCTGGCCATCGCTTCGAGCATCGCAATCGGCATTTGCTCGGTGCGTGACGACAACACGAACACCGAGAACCGGCGGTAGTAGGCCGCCGTGTCGTCCGTGTGACCCACGAACTCCACGCGGTCGGCAAGTCCGAGCTGACGGCAGCGCTTTCGTAGATCACTGCCACACGGGCCACTGCCGACCAAGCAGAGCCTTACATCCACCGGCAGCAGACTCAGGGCACGCAGCAGGTTGTCGTGGTCCTTCTCGGGCCGCAAGCCACCGACACTGCCCAGCACCTTCGCGGCGGGCGCTTCCGGCGGCGGGCGGAAGCGTTGCAGATCGACACCGTTGACCAGGTGGTGTACGTCGCCTGGCGACAATCGCCACTCTCGCATGGCGATCTGATGCAGCACGCGCGAGGGCACGACCACCGGCACCCTGCGCAGCAACCAGCGTCGCATGAGCGAGCGCCGTACGAACCTGCGTTCCGTTTCTTCGGGACCGAAGCCGTCCTCGTGGTGCACGAGCGGCAAGCGCAGTCGCCGCGCGGCGGCGGCCGTTTCGATCGCCCCCCAATTGTAGGTCAGTACCAGTTCGGGGGTCTCCTCTTGCAGGAACGTCATCTGTGCGCGCCGGGTTGCGCGAAAGCCAGCGCGCGCAGGCGGCGTGACGAATCGCACGTCGAGGTCCGGATCCAGCATCGTCCGCGCGTCGGTGTTGCCGTCCATGGCCATGACCACGTGGCGGTAGCCCACCCCGAGCTGCCGCATCAATTGCACGGCGCGCACTTGCGGGCCACCGCGCCCGAACGTCGCGAACACATGCACCCAGGGGCGGCGCGGAGTCGTCATCGTGGCGGGCCGTCGAAGACGCGGCTCAGGAAGCGACTGCGGTCATCTTCGGGGCGGAATCCGAGATCGCGCTTGGCATCCGAGCAATCGAGCTGGGTCGTGAACGAACGTGAGGCGAAGTCGCGGTAGGACGGCCACTCGCGCGGCCGGCGGGCCAGCAGCTTCACCAGATACTTGGCGACCTCCTGCAACCACATCCAGCGCAACGGCGTGGGATGGAAGTGGTAGTCCCGGCCGGTGCGGGTCGCCATCGCCTCGACGTAATCGCGCGCCGACAACCGCACGTCGCCGGCGAGATTGTAGGCCCGACCGACAGCCGACTCGGCATCGAGCGCGGCGACCAGCGCCTGCGCACAATCATCGGCGAGCACGAACGGCAGCCCATGGCGGCCGTGCCCCCAACCGACGCACTGGTTGTCGCGCACCCACATGCCAACGCCGGAATGCTCATGGATGCCATCGTGCCCGACGACGATCGCCGGCCGCACGATCACCAGCGGCAACCCCTCGGCCTGCAGTTCGAGCAACACCCGCTCGGCGGCGATCTTGCCGCGCGCGTAGCCCGCGCGCTTGCCGGGTTCGGGGTCGGTGCCACACATGCCGTCAATGGAACCGGCCTCGCCGAGCCACAACGCCGCGGTACTGCTCGCAAACACGAACCGCTGCACCCCCGCGGCCCGCGCGGCGACACCGGCCGCACGCACGGCATCGGCCATGAACTGCTCGACCTTGCCGGGATCGGAGCCCGCCGCGGTCGCCAGATGCAACACGCGCTCGGCGCCGGCGAACGCAGCCGCCAGCACTTCAGGATCGGAAGCATCCCCGACGAATACGCGCACCGAACCATCGCGCAGTTCCGCCGGCAGCAGATCGGGCTTGCGCACGACCATCGTCACCGGCCGCTGCCCCTGCCGCAGACGCTTGACGCAGCGGCGGCCGAGGAAACCGGTGCCGCCGAGCACGACGACTTCACCGGGTCGCGCCGCCCCCGGCGGCGGCAGGGGGGCCGGTTTGGGCGGCGGGTCGGTCGCGACCCCCGCCACGGACGCGACCTGCTCGCACATCTCCAGCACCGCGGCCGCACCGGCCGGCGACATCGCGACCGGCAGTTCGCCGCCACGCACCGCACGATGGAACGCCGACAACGAACCACGCATGCCGCGCAGGAACGGATCGTCCGGGAAACTCAGCTTGAACAAGCCACCGACGTAACCGAACACGCTGCCGCACGCGCGACCGAGCAGGTGCAGGCCCCCGCCGAGCAGGTTGCGAGCATGGTCGAGAAACTCCAGCCAACGGGTCTTGCGGCGCAACCAACAACTGCCGCGGGCGAGGTCGAGCAATGCGGCCCCGTCGGTACCGATTGCCTGCACCGTCGTTTCGAGCCACGGCTCCCCGAACGCCATGCGAACCGATGCCGTGCCGCGCTCGCAATCCAGCCGCAGCAACCACTGCTCCACGAACTCGACGCCGTTCGGCAAGGATCGCCGCGCACCGGTGATCACCTGTGCCTGCTGGCACGCACCGAGTTGCGCGAACACCAGCGAGAACAGGTGCACTCCCTGCTCCCAGAGGATGTTGGCCTCGGTCTGGAACATGAAGTGGCCGACGTCGCCGGTCTGCAACTGCCGCAGCGGCACGTGGTGCTGCAACGCCAGGTGCTCGAGGCGACCGAGGCGGCCGGCGGCGAGGTGGCCATCCAGCCGGCGGATCGCAGGGTGAAAGGTCTGGTTGTGGTTGACCGCGAGC
>DRKG01000122.1 GCA_011051855.1 bacterium
CACGTGCCATTGCGCGGCGTCGACGTGCACAACCTGCAGCAGGTCGACGTCGACGTGCCGCTTGGCGTGCTGACCGCGGTCACCGGCGTCTCCGGCTCGGGCAAGTCGTCGTTGGTCATGGATGCGCTGATTCCCCAGCTCGCCGCCGGTGCGGCGATTCCGGTCTGGGCCGACGGCGAAGACCGGGCCTTCCAGACGGTGGTCGTCGACCAGAGTGCGATCGGGGTATCGCCGGCGAGCAATCCGGCGACCTACACCAAGGCCTTCGGGCCGATCCGCGAACTGTTCGCGGCAACCCCGTTGGCGCGCCAGAAGGGCTTCGGCCCGGGGCGGTTCTCCTACCACGTCGCTGCCGGTCGCTGTGCGGCGTGCGAAGGCAAGGGCCAGCTCCAGATCG
This sequence comes from bacterium, assembly GCA_011051855.1. Lineage (GTDB taxonomy): Bacteria > Planctomycetota > UBA1135 > UBA1135 > UBA2386. The sequence goes on from DRKG01000122.1 coordinate 398, forward strand.
AGATGCACTTCCTCGCCGACGTCTGGGTCACCTGCGAGGTGTGCCGCGGCCGCCGCTACAACCAGGAGACGCTGGCGGTCGAGTACCGCGGCCGCAACATCGCCGAGGTGTTGGCGATGGACGTCGACGAAGCGCTGCAGTTCTTCGGCAACCACCGCAAGATCGTGCGGCCGTTGCAACTGCTACAGGACACCGGCCTCGGCTACCTGACGCTCGGCCAGCCGGCGAACACGTTCTCGGGCGGCGAAGCGCAACGCATCAAACTGTGCGCGGAGCTCCAACGCCGAACGATGGGCCACACCATCTACGTGCTCGACGAACCGACGACCGGTCTGCACGCCGACGACGTGCGCCGACTGCTCACGGTGCTCGATCGCCTCGTCGCCCGCGGCGACAGCGTTCTGGTGATCGAACACCATCTCGATGTGATCCAGGCCGCCGACCATTGCATCGAACTCGGACCCGAAGCCGGCGACGCCGGCGGCCGGGTCGTCGCGAGCGGCACCCCCGAGGAACTGGCGCAGGTCGCGACCAGCCACACCGGTCGCTTTCTCGCGGCCATGCAGCAGCAGCAGCCGCGCCGCCGCCGGCGGCGTGCCGGCAGCAAGCAGGAGGAGAGCGCATGATGGAACCGCCGTTGATCGTGCAGACCGACGGCGCGGTGCTGCTGGAGACGCAGCACCCGCAGTACGAACCGGCACGCGAACGTCTGCAGCAGTTCGCGGAATTGGAGAAGTCGCCCGAGTACGTGCACTTCTACCGGATCACCCCGATCAGCATCTGGAACGCGGCGGCACTCGGCGAGACCGCCGATGCCGTGCTCGGCTGGCTCGACCAACAGGCGCGCTTTCCGGTCGCCGCCGAGGTCAAGGAACGGATCGCCGAGTGGTTCCGCCGCTACGGGCTGCTGCGGCTCGAGAAGGCCGATGACGGCCGGCTGCGCCTGACCTGCGAGCAGCCCGAGCTGCTCGCGGAGTTGGTCGGCAGGCGTTCGCTTGCGTCGTTGGTCGAAACCGCCGCCGACGGCACCGTGCTGGTCGCGGACGACCGTCGCGGCGAGATCAAGCGCGCGCTGGTCAAGCTCGGCTACCCGGTCGAGGACCGCGCCGGCTACCGCACCGGTGGATCGTTGCCGTTCGCGCTGGCGACGGGGCAGGACTTCACGCTTCGCGACTACCAGCGATCGGCGGCCGAGAAGTTCCATCAGGGCGGCTCCGAACAAGGCGGGTGCGGCGTGGTCGTGTTGCCCTGCGGGGCCGGCAAGACCGTCGTCGGCATTGCCGCCATGCACCTGCTGCAAACCAACACCCTGGTGCTGACGACCAATACCGTCGCCGTGCGCCAATGGCGGCGCGAGATCCTCGCCAAGACCGACCTCACTGCCGATCAGGTCGGCGAGTACAGCGGCGAGCACAAGGAGATCCGTCCGGTCACCGTCGCGACCTACCAGATCCTGACGCACCGTCGCGGCAAGCTGGCTGAGTTCACCCACCTGGACCTGTTCGACAAGGGCGGGTTCGGCTTGATCATCTACGACGAGGTGCACTTGCTGCCGGCGCCGGTCTTCCGCGCGACCGCCGGCATCCAGGCGCACCGCCGACTGGGGCTGACCGCGACCTTGGTGCGCGAGGATGGCCGCCAGGATGAAGTGTTCTCGCTGATCGGCCCCAAGCGCTACGAACTGCCCTGGAAGCAGCTCGAGCAGCAAGGCTTCCTGGCGGCGGCGCGCTGCTTCGAGGTGCGCGTGCCGCTCGGTCCCGATCGCCAGCAACGCTACGCCGCGGCGACCCCGCGCAACCAGATTCGCATCGCCGCCGACAACGAGCACAAGGCCGACTGCGTCGCGACGTTGCTCCGTCGGCACGCGCGCGATCGTGTGCTGATCATCGGCCAGTACCTGGACCAGTTGCGCAGCATCGCGGCGTTGTTCGGGCTGCCGCTGATCACCGGCCAGACGGCCAACGCCGAACGCGACCGACTCTACAGCGCGTTCCGTAGCGGCGAGGTGCCGCATCTGATCGTCAGCAAGGTCGGCAACTTCGCGGTCGACCTGCCCGATGCGAACGTCGCGATCCAGATCAGCGGCACCTTCGGCAGCCGCCAGGAAGAAGCCCAGCGTCTCGGCCGCGTGCTGCGCCCGAAGCGCGACGGCGGGCCGGCGACGTTCTACACGTTGGTGTCCGAAGGCACGCGCGAACAGGAGTTCGCCAACAAGCGCCAACTGTTCCTGGCCGAACAGGGTTACGCCTACGAGATCGTCACCGCGGCCGAACTGCCCGCGGCGGGGGACTGGGACCGGGAGGTGCGCGCGTGAGTCGCTTGAGCCTGCGGGTGCTGCTGCGCGGCGCCGACAAACAAGTGGTGCAGGAGTGCGTGCAGCGCTGGTGTCCCGACGCGTCCGGCAAGCCGGTGCTCGGCCGCGCCAGCAACGCGATGGAGGACGAAGCGCTCGTGCTGCAGCGCATCGGGGCCTTGCCGCGCAAGTTGCAGGATCTGCTCGAGGTGTTCTTCGGCGAGGGCGGCGCCGTGCGCGACCTGCAAGGGCTGTTCCGC
>DRKG01000123.1 GCA_011051855.1 bacterium
AACCCCGAGCTCCGCCGTCAAACCGGCCTGGAACAGCGCATTGAAGCTCGTGGTCCCGCTGTTGGCGATCGTGCAGGTGACGGGCATCTGCAGTACTCCACAGGTCACGAGACCCGAATCGTACAGGCCGCTCGTGACACAAGCGTCCCGCTCGATCGTGATCTCCGGGGCGGGTGGCGGCACCTGCGGATCGATTCCTCCGCTGCCGTTGTGCGTATCGCCCGACAGCAACAATGGGGAGAACCACAACAGCCACCAGGAACAGGCCCGCAGGTGCGCCGTGAACATGCCGCTGGCCGGATCCCATGAAGTGGCATCGGGCTGCGGGGCCCAACTCGCCGACGTCTTCGTCAGACGGTACGGAACACCTTGCGCCGGGCTCTGGGCGCTGGCCATCTGAGCGTAGGTGTACCACATCGGCGAACACCGAACGATGATACCAGGCTCCGGCAGCACATCGGTCAATGGACGACCCTCGGCGTTCCTGAGATCCACCGTAAACTGCGCCACGGCACCATTGATCAGGGCATCGCACCCATCGGGGAGAGGTGACGCATACACCGGAACCGGCGCGATCCGGAACGATGCAGGCTCAGGCAAGACATCTGGCGGCACCTCGACTTCGATCGTGTACGCGTTCTGGCCGAAGGGGGTCCAGGTCGTGCCCTGGAACACGATCGGTGCACCGGTGCCCGTCACGGGGATCAACGGCGTTGCATGCAGCGCCGTATCCGGCACCAGATAGACAACCCGCGGCATGTAGAGCGGGTAGTAGCCGGCTTGATAACCGTAGCCGTCCGCGCCATGGACGATGACACTTTCGTGATCGTGGTCGCCGGTCACCTCGAGCTCCACGAACCCCTGGGCATCCGTCGATCCGGCCACTCGACTCGTGCGACCTTCCACGACCACGTTCGGAATCCCCTGATCCGTCAGCAGGTCTCGCACCTGAACCTGCCAGGCCGACTGCGCGCACCCGACACCCGGCAAGGCCACCGTGAAGCTGACGAAAGCGAGCACTACCAGCCATCTGCGTTGCATTTCCTTCCTATCTCCTCGGTCTGAGCCACCCGGACGCAGGCGGAACTCCTGTAGGTCCGCATCCCGGAACAGCACAGTTCATAGAGAGAGAGAGAGTCAAGCCCCGCGTCCTGGATATCCTGACAAAACGGAACTGTGCCTACGCCTTGATAGCTGTCCCTTCGCCCCAGGCTCAAGGGCTGCGCGGGGCTGGCCCCTACAACCCGTCGCAGTCGGCATCGGTCCTCGCTGTCCTCTGCGCCCGCAGAAACGGCAGAAGCGCCGGGAGACGCAAGTGGGAGACCAGCCGGACCCTCAGTGCGTCAACTCGTAGACCGTGATCGGCATCACTCCGCCGACGCGATCGACGATGCGCGCCGGGGCGCGCTGGAGCAGCTCGCGCGCCGAGCCGAAGGCCGGCGCCATCGCCGCGTCGATCGGCGTGACGAGTACGAACACCGTGCGCAGGTGGCCCGCGCGCCGCAGCTCGTCGAGCTCGCGGCGCCGACGCTCGGCGGACTGCACCGACAGCGCCGCCTGTCCCTTGACGATCAGGTACTGGGCCGGCGAGCCGATCCACAGGGTGTGGGCCGGGTCCGCGGCGAGCCGGGCGACGACGCCATCGAGCGCGCGCGTCAATGCCGCCGTTCGCAGTTCGGGGAAGGCGTGGCCGGCCGCGAGCTGCCACGTGCGCACGCCGGCCAACAGCGCGGCCGACGCCGAGACCGCCAGCGCGACACGCCGTCCACGCAATAGCGGCACCACCGCCAGCGGCGTCGCGACCGCCAGCGGCAGGTATAGACGCAGCGCGCTCGGTTCGTCGACATCGCCGTAGAACCACATCAATACGGTCAGAGTGAGCGCCGCCACCGGGGCGGCGACCACGAGATCGACGCACCCGACGCGCCCGCGCGCGATCCGCCAACCCAACGCGCCCAGCGCAACGATCGCGACGATGCCTGGAAGAGGGCCAACGATCGTCGGCCGGAACCATGCGCCGAGCAACGGCCCCAGGTGCGCGGCGAGGTGCGCAAACGCGACCAGTGCCTGGCCGGCGGCCTCGGGGGTGAAGTTCGGATCCCGCGCATGCTGCAGCAACAGAAACAGCGGAGTCAGCAGCGTCGGGCAACTGGCCAGCAGCCAAGACACCCACCTGCCCGGCCGCAGCCGTCCGCGCGTCAAGGCAAGCACCACGAGGGCGATCACCACGAGCGCCACGAACGACTCGTAGCGGGCCTGCGCCAACAAAGCGCCGCAACCGATGAAGGCCGCCAAGCGTGCGTCATCGGGCCGTTCGATCAGGTCCAGCGCAGCCAGGATCGTCGCGACCAGCAGCACCGACGCCAGCAGTTCGAATCCGGCCGATGTAGCCACGACCTCGACCAACGGCACCGCCAGCACCAGCAACTGGGCCGCCAAAGCCGCCGGCGCGCCGAGGCGCGAGCGCACGGCCACGAACACGAGTGTCAGCAGCAGGACCAACATCGCGGCGTTGACCACGAATGCATTGCCGACGCGATAACCAGTCAGGTCGTGCACGATGCTGACCAGGAACGCGAACAGCGGCGGTCGCTTGTCGACCATGTTCTCGAGCGCAAACGGCTCGCCCGCGAACGGGATCGCGCCGGTGGTCATCACTGCCTGGCGACCCATATGCATGTTCTGTGACGTGCCAAGCAAACAGGTCTCGTCGAACTGCACGCGCAACTGCGGTGGCACCAACAAGAACAGCACGATCGTCGCCGCCAGTGAAAACGCAATACCGCCCCCGTTCGCCCGCAGCCATTCCGAGAGACCAGTCTCGCGGCGGGTGAATCGGAATGCCAATGCACCCCCAGCAAAGGCGATCGTCAGCGGCGGCCACCAGTAGAGCAGGCTGGCGAGGCAGGCGAGGCGCGTATCGGCCGCAGTGTTCCACCAATAGACCATCGCCGCCGGTGGCAAGAAGGCGAGTGCCGCGGCCAGCACGAACATTCAGCGCATCTCCATTCCATGCACCTCGACCTTGCGCGTCGACTTCGGTTCGGCTTCGGCCACGAGGTCGCGCAGCTCGGTGACCGGGCCGGGCTGGCCGCTGATCCGAACGGAGTAGACCCCCGGCTTGAAGACCTTCGGCCGGAACCGGCTGCCGCGGATGCGCAGCGTGTAAACGACGTCGTCGGTGTGCTGGTCGCGCACCTGCACGACCGGATCGACCAACCCGGTGATCCGCAACTCGGGCAGCCAGGCGCGGGCTTCGCGACCGTATTGCTCGAGCTGCGTCACGGTCACCGGCCATCCGTCGTAAGGTCTGGCGTCGGGCGCGCTCGCATCCACCATGCGCGGCCAGACCTCGTAGCGCATCGTGCGCTGTGCCTTGTCGAAGTAGACCAGTCCATAACCTTCCGCAGCCGGCCCCCATTGTTCACCGTCGGCCGTGGCGGCAAGCATGCGCTCCGGATCCGGGTTCACATAGGCGAGCATGGTGATCTTGTTGCCGAAGCCATCGCGGTAGTCGCCGAGCAGCGGCAGCACACCGTCGATGCCGCGGGCCGGCTCCTGTAGTGGCGCCCAAGCGCGACCGTAGTGGTTCAGGATCGCCGGCGACACAAACGACACGCCGCTATCGCCGAACTCGTTGATGCCGTGATGGATCAGCGTCGCGAGATGCTGGTCGCCGCACAGCATGGTTGCGAACCCCTTGCGGATCGCGGCCAATGCGCGATTGCGCCCGGACTGCGGCCAACCGTTGCTGTCGAGATCCGCGACAAGCCGTTTGCCGGGATGCTTCGCCAGCATCTGCCGCACGTCCTTGCCGCGCACGCCGAGCCCGTGCAGGTGGGCAGCATTGGCGAGCACGGTCTGCGACAGCACGGCTTTCATTGCGACGCCGGTCCAGTCCTGGCCCCAGCGATCGAGGAACGCAAGCTGGCGTTCGCCGAGCAACCGCGCCTCGGGCACGTCGAGCCGCGTGGGGTCGAAACCGGGTTCGAAGAAGTGATCCGAGCGGCCCCGCTTACCGGGAATCAGGCCGCGCGGTCCGGTCTTGAACTTGCGGTCCTCGATCACGGCGAAGCCGATCCCGCCGACCGACAACGCGGTGAAGTAGACACCGATGCCGCGTGCGACCGGCGCCGGATCAGCCGGGTCGGGCAGGTGCCAGGTCTGCGCCGCCTGCACCGCGTTGACGTAGTCGGGCGAGTAGAAATAGCCGCCACTGTCGCCGGCCGGATTGTCGGCCTTGATGCCGCCCGCTCCCCAGACGTTGCCCTGACCAATATCGTGGTCGTCCGGGATCGTAATCGTCGGTCGGTCGCGGGTGATCTCGCGAAACTGCCGCCCCCACAACAGCCACGCTTGGTAGTGGCGTCTGTGGTCGTAGCTCTGATCGCCGGCGAAGAACAGCAGGTCCGGGTTCTGGTGACGGAGGTTGTCGACGATATCCTGCCGCGGCCCTCGGTTGACGTTGTCGTTGCAGCTCAACGACGCAACCAGAATCACGTCCTTCTCGATCGGATCGTGCCGCACCAGCCCTTCGTACCGTGCGCGGCCGTCAGCGGCAGTGATGCGGTAGTCAAAGTCGCGGGTCATGTCCCAATCGGGCACCCGGAAGTGCGCCAGCCATCGCTTGACGCCTGCCTGTGGCCAGCCATAGGGCGTCTCGTCGACCTGGACTACGCCGACCTGCCGCCAGTTTGCACCTTCGGTGCCGTGCGCCCGAACCGACAACGTCACCGACCGGCCCACACCGTCGCCGAGCGGATACAGCTGCGCGGTCAACTTCAGCGTGTTCGCGTGGGTCGTGTAGAGCGCGAACGCGATGCACTGTTCCGGGGGTGCGGCCGTGTCGAGCCAGTTGCCCGGCTCGAAGGCCTGCTGGGCGCGCAGCCCCGCGGAGCCGAACCATGCGGCGACGGACCAAGCCAGCGTTGCGAGGAATGGGAGGTGCTTCATGACGATATTCGGTGACCGTGCGCGAGCAGCCGGCCGAAGGCAAGCAAGAGCCGCTCCGTTCGCCGCTTCACCCGATCGCACGCGACGCGTCGGCGGCGGAGGCACGGTTCTGATGGCTGACGACGGAAGCCGACTTCATCGCGCGTAGAAGGCGTCGCAGTCGACGAGGTATCCATAGCGGTCGCGGAACGCCGCCGGAGACATGTTCGCGGCCGCGGCGATCGGCGCCAGCCGCGACGCGTCGGCGAGGTCGTCGGGTTCGAGGCGGATCTGGTAGGCCCTCGCCACTCGATACCCTTCGGACCGCGGATTGACCGCGCGCACGCGCGGGCGGCCGGTCGCCGGATCGTCGAAGGTGCCGAAGCGCAGCGGCACCACCTCGCCGTGCTGCATGGTCACCATCGCACCGGCTTCCACCGCACTGGCAGCTTCGCCGCGCAGCAGACTGCGAAGGTATTCGATCGCCGCAAACCCGAGGTCGCGGGTGTATTCGATGTCAAAGGGGATTGGCGGTGCACTGCGCAGTTCGTAGCCAATGTTCTTGGCTACGATCGTCACCTGACGGCCGTTCTCGGCCAAGCGACGGCGCACCAAATCTGTCAGGAGCCGGTGCAGGTGCACTTCGGACAATCGCACGTGGCCGTGGTCGTCACGTTCGCCGGCAGGCATGACACGATTGAGGTCTTCCGGCGGGAAGCGCAAACTCAATCCCTCGGCCATCACCGCGACACCGAACGGGCGGCCGTGCGCGATGCGCTTGTAGATCGCCGTCTCCAGCACGTCGATGACGGTCCCCAACCGCAGCGGACGATCGCCCGCGAAGTCCTCCGGGATCACCGTCAACGTTGCGCCGGCGGACTTGCCGATTCCCTGGGCCAGATGGCCGGCTTGGCGCCCCATCGCAACCACGAAGTACCACCGCCGCGTGGTCAAGGCATCGGTCATCAGGTTCGAAACCTGCTCGGCACCGACGTGGCGTGCGGTCTGGTAGCCGAACGTCGGCACGTCGGCGGGCAACGGCAGGTCGTTGTCGATCGTCTTCGGCACGTGCGCGACGCGCAGTCGACCACCTGCGCGTTGCGCGACCACCGCCGCCGAATACCCCGTGTCGTCACCGCCGATGGTCAGCAGCGCGTCGAGCCCGAGCGCCTGCAGGGCCTGCACGGTCGCGTCGAGCTTGTCGGGCTGCCGGGTGGGATTCGCGCGCGACGTGAACAGCACGGAGCCACCCTGCAAGTGGATGCGGCTGACCTCTTCGAGCGTCAGCTCGCGCGTGTGCCCGATCTCGCCGGCCATCAGGTGCGAGAATCCATCGGGGATTCCGATGACCTGCCAGCCGGATGCGATCGCCTCGATGGTCGCAGCACTGATGACCGAGTTCATGCCCGGCGCCGGCCCTCCACCGCACAAGATGCCGAGCCGGACGTTGCCTGATGTAGCCATGCGAGCACTGAGGTTGCTCCGCGATGATGCGCGAAACAACTGTGCGCTCCGCAGAGAGGGCGGGTTTCTCGGCGCGCGCGGAGTCTCACCGCGCAGGGAACATCACCCGACCG
>DRKG01000124.1 GCA_011051855.1 bacterium
CGAGGTCTACAACTTCGGCGGCGACGCGGAGCGGGAGAACCTCTACGTGGTGCGCGAGATCCTGCGCCTGGTCGGCAAGTCCGACGAGCTGATCACCTACGTCAAGGATCGTCCCGGCCACGACCGCCGCTACGCGATGGACTCGTCGAAGGCGCGCGCCGTGCTCGGCTGGACTCCGAGCTACACGTTCGAGGAGGGGCTCGAGCAGACGGTCACGTGGTACCTGGAGAACCGTCAGTGGTGGGAACGGGTCCGCAGCGGGGCCTACCAGGACTACTACGCGAAGCAGTACGGCGATCGCTAACGCGGTCTAGCGAAGCGCGACCGTCTCGCCGGTGCTCGCCGCGCGGCGCATCGCGTCGAGCACCTCGAAGTCGAGCACGGCCTGCTCGACCGGGCACGGAAAGTCGTCGGTGTCGTCGAGCCAGCGCGCGAAGCGGCCGTGCAGCTCGCTCTGTGGGCGGTGGGCACGCAGCGCCGGTTCGAGCTCGCTGCGCGCCAACTCCTGCTCGATGCCGGGCGTCTCGTAGCCGAACACGTGCCCTTGGAACGCGCGCTGGCCGGCGAGCCAGATGCGATCGTCGGCGAGGCGCAAGCCGCCGTCGGTGCCGTGGATCGCGAAGGTCCGGGCGCGGCACAAGCGGCTGGTCAGGTAGGTGCACGGCAGGCTGCCGCGCAGCACCACGGTGGCGGCGCCGCCGTCGTCGATGCCGGGAGCGAACGACCGGGTCGTCTGGGCGCAGACCGAGACCGCGCGGCGCCCGGTCAGCCAGGTGGCGAGGTGCAGATGCTCGGCGGCCAGCGTGACGAACGGATCGCCCGAGGTGGCGGTTTCGCCGGTGCGCAGCAGTTCATCGTCGCCGACCAGAGACTGCACACAGACTACGCCGCCGAGCCAGTCGGCGGCGATCATGCGGCGGAGCTGTTCGACCACCGGATCGGCCTGGCCTGCGACCCAGACGCCGATGCGGAGCTGGTTGCGCTCGCCGATCTCGGCGATGGCGCGTGCGCTGGCGAGGTCGGGTGCGAACGGGGCGTGCAGCAGGCAGGGGACCGCCTGCTCGGCGGCCCGCCGGACTTGTTCGAGCCGTTTGTCGAGCGGGCCGGTCAGGATCACGAAGTCGACGCCGTAGGCGAGCAAGGCGTCGAACGAGTCCGTGGCGAAGCCGAGCCCGCTGCCGTCGGCAAGTGTCTGGGCCGCGCCGGGGCGATCGTCGTGCACCGCGACCACGTCGCAGTCGTGCTGCGCACGGCAATCGTGCACCACGCCGAGACCCGCGGGGCCGGCGCCCGACAGTCCTGCCCGCAGGGCGTTCACATCGGGAGGCTACCGCGCTGGCGCAGCAAGGCCAACTGGCCGTGCAGCACGGCGAGCGCGGTCTCGGTGCGCAGCGGGTGCGGGCCGCACGAAACCGGCAGGAAGCCCTGGTCCGCGAGCTTGCGGATCTCATAGGGAAGAAAGCCGCCATCGGGCCCGATTGCGAGCGCACAGGGGCCACTGGACAGCGCGAGGTCGGCGGTGCGCGCCGTCGCCGCGGGGTGGGCGACGAAGCGCGGCCGGGGAAGTGCGAGCGCCGGCAGGTGGTCTTCGACCATCGGGCGGAACCGGTCGAATCGGAGCACTTCGGGCAGGTGGGTGCGGCCGGCCTGTTCGAGGCCGAGCACGAGCTGTTCGCGCTGTAGTTCGGGACTGCACGCGCGGCTGTGCAGCCAGGTCTTGTCGACGCGCCAGCAGCGGAACAGCACGATGCGCGCGAACCCCAGGGCTGCCGCGTGCTGCAACATGCGCAGCAGCACCTTCGGGCGCGGCATCGCCAGCAGCAGCACGTCCGCTACCGGATCCGGCGGGTGGGTCAGGTGGACCTCGACCTCGGCCTCGTCGTCGTCGATCCGGACCACGCGGGCGGTGCCCAGGTCGCCGCCGAGCACGCCGGCGCGCAGTTGCTGGCCGACCTCGGCGCGCAGCACGTCACGCAGGTGGCGGGCGCGGCGATCGCGCAAGACGCAGCGGCCGCCTGTGGTGAGTTCCTCTGGTGCGACCAGCAGGAAGTTCACAGGCCGAGCCGCCGCCAGATACGCCGCCAGAGCGGCACCTCCGGCCGGTCGTCGGTGTGCTCGGTGCGGTGCTCGCGGTCGCTGATCTCGCCGAGTGGGTGCAAGCCGCTGCCGAACAGGAGCGTGCCGACGTAGAGGCCATCGGCGGTGCGCTGCGCCAGTTCGTGCGGCGACGGCAGCAGGCGGGTCAGGTTGCGCGGTCGGCGGGTGAGTTCCGAACGCGCCCCGTCGCGGGCGTCGCGCCACAGGCCGCGCCCCCTTTGGGCCTCGGTGAGCAGGCCCGGCAGCTCGTCGGCGATGGTGCGGCCCCGGTGCAGTTCGACCTTCAGTATCCCTGGCACCTGCTCGAAACGGCGCAGGCGGGTGGCCGCACGCTGCCGGCCGAAGTCGATCGCGAGCAGCCGCTGGGCGCTGGCCAGGGGGCCGCGCTCGTCGCGGCCGGGCTCGGCGATGCAAGCGCAAAGGCACAGCGCCGGGAGCAGGGCCAGCAGCACGGACGACTTCCGGTGAGGTGCGTGGCGGACGGCGCTGCGCGGCGGACGATTCATCGGATTCGATATCGGCATCAGACGCCGCGCAACGACACCAGCGGGTCGTGGCGGGCGGCCCGCAGCGCCGGGATCGCCGATACGACGAGGCCGGTGACGAGCGCCATCAGCGTAACCTGGAGCAGCCAGATCGGCTCGATCAGGTACGGCACCCGCGTCAGGTTGTAGGTGTCGAGCCGGAACAGGTCGACGCCGAACGCCCACAGCACGCCTTGACGGATCTCCTCGAGGTAGACCGAGGTCAACACCCCGGTGGTGAGGCCCAGCAGCACGCCGACGAACGTGATCACCAGCCCCGAAGCGAGGAACACCAGCGTGACGCCGCCGGGCGTGCCGCCCATGGCCGTCAGGATGCCGATGTCGGCGATCTTCTCGGTGACCGTCATCGACAGCGTCGCCAACATCAGGAACGCGGCGACCACCAGGATCACGATCAATACGATCTTCAGCAGCGTGCGCTGGTGGGCGACGTTGGCGAGCATCTGCCCGTTGCGCTGTCGCCAGGTCTCGACCTGGCCGAAGCCGAGCCCGTCGCGCTCGACGGCACGGTGCACCGTGCGCTGCAGGCGTTCGGCGGTCGCGTCGAGTTGCGTCTGGTCGTGCACGCGCACGGCGACTTCCTGGACCGGATCGCCGCGGTCGGGGAACAAGGCGCGTGCCAGCGTCGAATACGCGACGAACACGTTGTTGCCGGTGAAGCCGCCGTGCGACGTTCGGTAGGCGCCGCCGACGACCAGGTCGAGTTCGAGTCGCACCGGCGTCTTTCCGCCGCCCTCGCCGGGCACCAAGCGGGCGGTCGTCAGGCGCAGACGGTCGCCGATCGCGTAGCCTTCGCGCTGCATGCGGTCGAGCCCGACGAGCACCGTCGGCGTGCCGTCGCGGTCGGCGAGCGGCGCGTCGGGATCCGGCACCCGCAGGGCGGGCGGGATGTCCGCGCTGCCCAGCCACCGTTCGAACTCGGTCGCCTCCCGTTCCTTGTCGGGATCGATGCCGAGCACGAACAGAAACGGCTGGTCGCCACCGTTCAGCGCGCTGCGTCCCGGCAGGGGAGGCGTCGGTGGGCGTTCGCCGGGACGCAGCAGCAGGCCGTAGTGCAGCAGGCGGGGCGCGGTGGCGGCGACGTTGGGGTCGTCGCCGAGTGCGCTGTCGACGCGCGACCACTCGGCCCATTCGGGCAGGCCCGTGACCATGAGGTCCGCGCCGGCTTCCTGCACGTGGCGTTCGATCACCGCCATGACGCCGCTGAACAGCGACACCACCACGACCAGCGCCCAGACGCTGATCGCGATGCCGCCCATGCCGAGCAGGTTGATCGGGCGCGTCAGCAGGTAGCGGATTGCCAGGAACAGCCGATACATCAGTCCGCCTGGGCCGAGTCCTCGGGTTGCACGTCGCCAGGCCGCGATCCCTGGATGGTGCCGTCCTTCATGCGCACGATGCGGTCGCAGCGCGCAGCCAGTTGTTCGTCGTGGGTGACCAGCAGGAACGCCAGATCGCGCTCCCGCTGGATCGAGAACATCAGCTCGACGACGCCTTGCGCGGTCTCCGAGTCGAGGTTGCCGGTGGGCTCGTCGGCGAGCAGCACGCGCGGTTCGGCCAGCAGGGCGCGCGCGATCGCGACCCGCTGGCGTTCGCCGCCGGACAGCTCGGCTGGGCGGTGGTGCAGGCGTTCGCCGAGGCCGACCTGCTCGAGCATCGCGACCCCCGCGGAGCGGGCGCGCCGGCGTTGTCGCCAATACCCGAACACGGTCGTGCCCATCATGCGGGCGAGCAGCACGTTCTGCAGCGCGGTCAGTTCGGGGATCAGGTGGTAGAACTGGAATACGAAGCCGACCTGGCGATGGCGCAGGAGGGCCCGCTCGGCGACGGACAGATCCTGCACCGGGCGGCCGTCGTAACGCACCTCGCCCGCCGTCGGTCGGTCGAGCAGACCGAGCAGGTGCAGCAGCGTCGACTTGCCGGCGCCGGAGGCGCCCAGCAACGCCACCTTCTCGCCGGCGTGCAGGTCGAGGTCGACGCCGCGCAGCACCGGAATCTCGCGCTTGCCGATCGCATAGCTCTTGGTGATGGCGCGGGCTTGCAGGACGGCGGTCATTCGAACGACAGGGCGGTGACGGGGTGCATGCGGGCGGCCCGGCGGGCGGGCACGAAGGCGACGGTGACGGCGAGCAGGATCGCGAACGCGGACACGGTGACGATCCAGGACGGTTCGAGATGGCACGGGATGCCCTGCAGGTCGAACAAGGCGCGCGGGAACAGTTCGAGTCTGCCGCCGCTGATCCGGTAGATCCACTCGTTGATCGGGTTCAGCCACATCGCCGACAGCACGCCGGCCAGCACCCCGAGCCCGGTGCCGAGCACGGCGATGATCGTGCCGGTCAGCAGGAACACGGTGCCGATGCCGCGCGGGGAGCCGCCGACGGCCGCGACGATGCCGATGTCCTTGATCTTCTGCACGACCATCATGTGCAGCGTCGCGTAGATGACGAACGCCGATACCAGCATGACGACGAACAGCACGATCTGCATCAGCGAGTGCTCCTGGTCGACCGCCGCCAGCAAAGTCGTGTTCTGCTGTCGCCAGTCGAGCACGGAGCAGGGTGCGCAGTCGGGCGACAGCACCGCTTGGGCCGCCGCCCGCAGGCGACGTTGCAGGGCGCGCAGGTCGGCGGGGGACAGGCCGTCGCGCGGTCGGATCGCGACGTCGGTCACCAGCTCGACGTAGTCCTCGTCGAACTCGCTTTCGCCGAGCATCTGCCGCAAGGTGTCGATCGGCACCAGCGCGGTGAGTTCGTCGAACATGCGATGGCCGGTGCCGAACCAACCGGCGAACGCAAAGCGCTCCGAGCACGGCCGCAGTAGGGGGCCGCCCGCGTGGTGGCGCGGGAACGCCGCCACGAGCACCTCGAAGGGGTCGCCCTTCTGCACCCAGTCGAGGCGGAACACCCGCGGCCAGCCGAGCAGCATGCCCGGCCAGATGCTGCGGTGGTCGGCGGGGTCGTCTTCCGCCGGCAGTCCGGCCCGGCGGCGCGCGCGCCATTCCTGTTCGTCGTCGACCTGCAGGCGCCGCCGGCGTTCGGGGTCGTCCTGCACCGGGGCGGTCGCGCGCGGCCGGATCCCGCCGTAGCGCGCGATCGCGGCCGGGCCGCCGTCGAGCCAGGCGCCGAAGTCGACGATTCGCCGTTCCCGGTCGGGGTCGATGCCGAGCAGCAATGCGAAGCCGTTGCGGGTGTGGTCGAACTCGAGCTGTTCGCTGCCGGCCGGTCGGCGGCCGCGATCGCGCGGTGAAAACGGCATCACCATGCCGTGCTGGCGCAGGCGCGGCGCCGTTGCGATCACGTCCCGGTCGGCTTCGAGCACCTTCCGCAGCGGTTCGTAGTCGGTGTCGTGGGGCAGATCGGTCAGCAGCAAGGGCGGCGAGCTGCGGCGCACGTCCTCGTGGATGTCGGTGACGAAGCCGGAGAACACACCGTCGACGACCAGCATCGCCCAGACCGCGAACGCGACGCCGCACACGCCGAGGATGTTGATGCGCCGCGTCAGCAGATAGCGCCAAGCCAGGAACGGAGCGAACGCCGGCGTCACTGGTCGGCGCCCGCCCCGTGCTGGCCACCGTTTTCGGGCTCGCCGACGGTGGCGGACGCGGCGACGTTCTGGTCGACCCGACGCAGCAGCGGGAACAGCACCACGTCGCGGATCGACGCAGCCCCGGTCAGCAGCATGCACAGTCGGTCGATGCCGATGCCGAGCCCGCCGGCCGGCGGCATGCCGTACTCGAGCGCGGTGACGTAGTCGAGGTCGACTTCGCCGGGGGACTCGTCGTCGCCGACTCTGTGCTTCTGCGCGACCTGGTCGGTGAAGCGCTGTTCCTGGTCGATCGGATCGTTGAGTTCGCTGAAGGCGTTGCCCAACTCCATGCCGGCGACGAACAGCTCGAAACGCTCGGTGACGCGCGGGTCGTCGGCCCGGCGCTTGGCCAATGGGCTGATGGCGGTCGGGTAGTCGTGCACGAAGATCGGGCCGGTGAGCGTGTCCTCGACGGTGGCCTCGAAGACGTCGTTGGCGAGCTTGGTCGGTTCGATGCCGTCGGTGTTGAGGCCGAGCTCGCGCGCACGCCGCAAGCACTGGTCGGCGTCGAACCAGTCGACACCGGGATTCTTGTCGGCGAACAGGTCGAGGTAGCGGGCCTTCTGGAACGGCGGCTTCAGGTCGTATTCCCGTTCGCGGAAGGTGATCCTGCCGTCGCCGCCGAGCACGCTGTCGACCAGGTGC
>DRKG01000125.1 GCA_011051855.1 bacterium
CCGCGACATCCGCGAGAAGGTCACGCAGGGCATGCCACTCGGCGACGCGGTGCTGCAGCACCCGGCCTACTTCACCGAGTTGTACGCCAACATGGTGCGCGCCGGCGAATCCTCGGGCGCGCTCGATCAAGTGCTGCTGCGGCTGGCGCAGTTCCTGCAGGCACAGACGCGGCTGAAGAACAAGGTCGGCGCGGCGATGATCTACCCGCTGATCATGGTCATCGTCGGCGTGATCGTGGTCGCGATCCTGATGACGGCGGTAGTGCCGCGCGTCACCAAGCTGATCCGCGGCCGCGGCCAGGAGCTGCCGATGCCGACCCAGATCCTGATCAACGTCTCGGACTTCCTGGTCAACTACTGGCTCCTGGTGATGATCGGCGCGCTCTGCGTCGTGGTCGTGTTCCAGTTGTTCGTCAACAGCGACAAGGGCCGCCTCGCCTTCGACAACTTCAAGCTGAAACTGCCGGTGTTCGGCGACCTCGCCCGCAAGCAGGCAATGGCGCGCTTCTCGATCACGCTGGCGACCCTGCTGCGCTCGGGCGTGCCGGCGCTGCAGGCGCTGAACGTGACCAAGAACGTGCTCGACAACAAGGTGCTGCAGAACGCACTGCAGACCGTGCACGACCGCGTCATCGAAGGCACCGACATCTCGACGCCGATGAAGATGACCGGCGCGTTCCCGCCGACGATCACCTACATGGTGGGTGTCGGCGAGCAGGCCGGCAACCTCGAGGAGATGCTCGAGCGCATCTCGGCGACCTACGACGAGGAGGTCGACCTGGCGACGTCGAAGCTGACCAGCGTGCTCGAACCGCTGATCATCGTCATGCTGGCCACCGTCGTCGCCGGCATCGTGATCGCGATCGTGCTGCCGCTGATGCAGTTGCAGAACACACGGTAGCGCGGCAGCGGGCGCGCGACCGCCACCACCTACTGCAAGAACAAGAGCTCGCGATACTTCGGCAGCGGCCAGTAGCTGTCGTCGGTCAGCGTTTCGAGCCTGTCCGCCTGCTCGCGCAAACGATCCATCGCCGGCAGCACGGTATCGCGGTAGCACTTCGCGTGCTCGTACTCCGGTCCCTGATGCGCCTCGGCGCGTTCGAACGCGCCGGCGAGTTCTTCGATGCAGCCGACGCAGGCCTCGATCGCCCCCGACAGGTCGCGCAGGCGCTCCGCCTGCCGTTCGGTCGCAAGACCGTGGGCCTGGGCGGCGGTCAGGCTCTCGGCGACATCGCGCTGGGTCTTTTGCGCCGCCGGCAGGATCATCGTGCGCGCCATCGACAGCGCACTCTGCGCCTCGATCGCGATCGCCTTGCAGTAGGCCTCGAACTGGATGTTCATGCGCGATTCGCTCTCGCGCGGCGACAGCACCTGCATGCGGTCGAACAGCTCGACGTTCTTCCGCTCGCCGAAGCAGCAGAGCGCATCGACCGCGTTCGGCACGTTCGGCAACCCGCGCCTTTGGGCTTCGGCCTGCCATTCCTCGGAGTAGCCATTGCCGTTGAACACGACCCGCTGGTGCCGTCGGAACACGTCGACGACGACCTCGTTGACCGCCTCTTCGAGCCCCTTGTCCTTGCGCTTGCCGAGTTCGTCGGCGAGGAACTCGAGCGACTCCGCGACGATCGTGTTGAGCACCGTCATCGGTTTCGACGGCGCCTGGCTCGATCCGACGGCGCGGAACTCGAACTTGTTGCCGGTGAACGCGAACGGCGAGGTGCGGTTGCGGTCGGTGGCGTCGCGCGGCAGGTCGGGCATGGTGGTGACCCCCAGCTTCATCGTGTCCCCGGTGCGCGAGCTGCCGCCGGTGCCGTGGATCAGCCCCTCCATCACCTCGGTGAGCTGCTCGCCGAGGTAGACCGACAGAATCGCCGGCGGCGCCTCGTTGGCGCCCAGCCGGTGGTCGTTGCCGGCGTGCGCGATCGACGCGCGCAGCACGTCGGCGTGCAGGTCGACCCCGCGCAGCACCGCCGCCAGCATCACGATGAAGCGCATGTTCTGCTCCGGCGAGCGCCCCGGTTCGAGCAGGTTCTCACCGGTATCGGTGGACAGCGCCCAGTTGTTGTGCTTGCCGCTGCCGTTGATGCCGGCGTAGGGCTTCTCGTGCATCAGGCACTGGAAGCCGTGCCGCTGCGCGACCTGCTTCAACACCTCCATCGTCAGCATGTTGTGGTCGGACGCGACCGTCGAACGCTCGAAGATCGGCGCCAGCTCGTACTGACTCGGCGCGACCTCGTTGTGGCGCGTCTTGACCGGCACCCCGAGCTTCCACAGTTCCTGCTCGACATCCTCCATGAACGCCAGCACCCGCCGCGGGATCGCGCCGAAGTAGTGGTCCTCGAGCTCCTGCCCCTTCGGCGGCTTGGCGCCGAACAGGGTCCGGCCCGTCGCGACCAGGTCGGGCCGCAGCACGTAGAGGTCGCGGTCGACCAAGAAGTACTCCTGCTCGCAACCGAGCGTCGGATAGACGTGGCCGGTGCGCTCGTCGCCGAGCGCGCGCAGCACCTTCAGCGCGGCGCGGTTCAGGGCCTCGGCGCTGCGCAACAGCGGCGTCTTCTCGTCCAGCGCCTCGCCGGTCCACGAGCAGAACGCGGTCGGGATGCACAACGTGGCGCCGCTCCTGGTTTCGCGGATGAACGCCGGCGAGGTCGGATCCCATGCCGTGTAGCCGCGCGCTTCGAACGTCGCGCGCAGGCCCCCGCTCGGGAACGAGCTCGCATCCGGCTCGCCCTTGACCAACGCCTTGCCGCTGAACTCCATCAACAGCCGACCGTCTTCGAACCCGACGAAGCTGTCGTGCTTCTCGGCGGTCGCGCCGGTCATCGGCTGGAACCAGTGGGTGAAATGCGTGGCGCCGCGTTCGAGCGCCCACTGCTTCATTTCGTTGGCGACCACGTCGGCGAGTTCCGCGTTCATCTGCTGGCCGCGCTGCATGCACGACTCGAGGGACTCGTAGGCCCCCTCGGGCAGACGCGTGCGCATCTGTTCGAGGCCGAAGACGTTCGCGCCGAACAACTCGGGCACGTTCTTCGAGCTGGCCTCGGCGGCCAGCGGGGACTTACGGGCGATCAGCTGGATTGCGGCGACGCGCGCTGCGGACGACACGGATACCTCCTGGAAAACAACATCGGCGGGTCTCCGGACCCGAAAGCGGCACCCTAGCCGGTCGTCCCGCCGAAAGCACGTCGCCGGTCGAGTTGCAGACCACCGCGGGCGGCGTAGGGTGCACGCGTGCGAATCTGCAGGACTCTCCACAACCGCCACAGAGCCGCGCTGCTGGCCGTCGGAGCCGCTTTCATGGCTTGCCACGCGCCGCCGACGGAGCCGCCGGCGACCGGCGTGACGCTCGCTGTGCACTACTCGCGAACCGCGCCCGATGCGGCCGCGGCCGCCGAGGCCGCCGCGTTCACGGTGGAGTTGCACGCGCTGTCGTTCGCGCCGGATGGGGTCGGCGTCCTGCAGGCCGCGAGCGTGATCGCCAGCGACCGGGGGGCCCCGTTCCGCGGGCGTTCGCGCGCTCCGGTCGGCACCCGCTGGCTCGACTCCGCCGCCGTCGCGGCCTTCGTCGACACCCCGAGCGACGCAGCAACCCATCGCCGGGAACTGCTCGACCGCCGCCGTGTCGTTGCGACCGCGGGACTGCGCACGCACCTGGTGGCCGCGCCGTCCTCGATGCCGACGCTCGCATTCGGCGGCAGCCATGCACCGGCGATCGCCACGCTGGTGACTCCGGCCGACGAGCACGGGCCGCGCGAAGAACTGGCGATTCCGGCCGACCTGGCCGCCGAGCCGCACGGGCTGTTCGCACCCGGCGGCGGCAACGGCGGCCTGTTGCTGCTGGTGCTGCCGGCAGGGCGCGCCGACCCGGGCGCCGTCGCCGCGGCGCGCGCCAGAGCCGACGAGGAACGTCGCACCGCCCCGCACGCGGCCGCGCCGCCACCGCCGTGGCAGGTGGCGCTCACGGCGGTCGGCGAAGCGAACCGCCGGCCAGCGCTGCTCGCGCTGCTCGGGCCACTACAGCGTCCGCGCGCCGTCGACCTGGTGCTGGCCGCCGACGAACGCCAACTGATCGCGATGACCGACGCCCTGGCCGGGATCGACCCGACCGCCGACGACGTCGGTTTTCGGGTCGAACGCGCCTGCTGGCGCACCTGGCTGCACCGCATCGAACGCGGGGAACTGACCCCGGCGATGCGGGCGGCGGCGACCCGCCAACTGGGCGCGGTCGCCGACGACCCGGCGACGTTGGCTCTGCTGCTGCAAACGAGCGCGGACGGGACGACGTTCGCGCGCCACCTGCGGGACGAGAACCTGCTCGCCCTCGACGACCGCAGCGCGGCGCTGCGCACCACCGCTCGCGACTGGCTGGCGGCGTGCGGCGTCGCGGTGCCCGACTACGATCCGCTGGCCGACCGCGCGGCGCGCCGGCGAGCCTTGCGCGCGTTCCGGCAGACGACGGAGGCGCCGCGATGAGCCCCGCCGACACTCCCCGGAAGACGGCGCCCCACCCACCCCGCCGGTGGTCGCGCCGGTGGTGGTGGCGATGGACCCGCCGCACCGCGATCACCGCCGTCTTGCTGCGCGTGCTGCTGGCGCTGTTCCTGTTGCCGCTGGTCGACTTCGGCGCGGGTTTCGCCGGCCTCACGGTGTCGTGGCGGCGAGCCTCGCTGTCGCTGTCCGGCCTGTCGCTGCACCTCGACGACGTGTTGGTGCGCGATGCCGAACACCCCGACCGGCCGCCGCTCCTGGCTGCCCAGGAAGTGTTCTGCGACCTGTCGCTGCGACAACTGCTCGGCGGGCGGCTGTCCGTGGTCGACGTCGCCCTCGCCGGTGCTCGCATCACCGTCGAACGCGACGCACAGGGCCGGCTGTTGCTGCCCACCGTCGAATCCGCCGACGAAGCGCGAGCGCCCGAAGCGCCCGACGGCCCCGAAGAACCAAAGCCCTGGCGCTTCGACCCGCTGCTCCGGATCGCATCGGCGCGCCTGCACGATCTGCAGTTCGCGCTGGTCGACCGCGCCACCACGCCGCCGACGACCTACCGGGCGACGCTCGACCTCGACGTCGCCGACTTCGGGTTCGCCGACCGCGACGGCACCGCCTCGCTGCGGCTCGTCGTCCCCGACCGACTCGACGAGCTGTCGCTGGTCGTGCACACCGCGGCCGCCCCGCCCGGCGCCGAACGCGCCAACGCGTCGTTCCAGGCGGCGGTGCGCGGCCTGCGCCCACACGCGTTCGATCTGCCGTCGGCGGTGCTCGACAGCCTCGACGGCGCCCACGTCATCGACCTGCGCGGCCAGGGCGAACTGCACCTGCGCGCGCTGGCAAACGCACCGATGCCGGCCATCGACGGCCGCGTCGAGTTCGCCGCAGATCTGGACGGCATCGAGCGGAGTTCGCTCGCAGCGACGTTCGGGCCCACGCAGCCGGCAGGCGAGGCGCTCGCGACCCCGTTCGCATTCACGTTCGCGGCCGACGGCTTGGTCGACTCGCTGCGGCTCGCCGACGGACGGCTGTCGCGGTTCGACGATCGCGTCGAGTTCGCCGCAGCCTTGCGCACCGACGGGTTGACCGGCGCCCGCCTCCGGCCGCTGCTCGCCGCCGCCGGCATCACGCTGCCGGCCGACGGCATCGCGCTCACCGCCGGACTCAGCGGCGCGTTCGGCGAACGCCTCGAACTCGCCATCGACGACCTGCACCTCGGCGACGGCACCGGTCTTGGAGCCACCCTCGACCACCTGCTCGTGCGCGACCTGCACCACGACGCCGCTCGCCTGTCGATCGGAGCGGTCGAGATCGTCGGCCCCGATCTGGCATTGGTGCGCGAACCCGACGGCACCCTGATCGTGGCCGGCGTGCGCCTGGCGCCACCGTCCACCGCCGGCGTGCCGCCGCCGGCACCGCGAGCGAACCCCGCCCCATCGGCGGCGACTCCGGCGCTGCCGCACCTGCACCTGGGTTCGTTCGACTGGACGGGTGCGCGCATATCCTTGCAGGACCAGAGCTGCACACCGACGCGCTCGCTGGCACTCGCCGACCTCGAGGTGCACGCCGCGGCGGTCTCCCTGGGTGCGGTGGCGCCGCCCGGCAAGGTAGAGGTGTCGTTCGCGGTCCCGGACGCGATCGGAGCCTGCACGGCCGAACTGACCCTGACGCCGCAGGCGGATGGGCTCGCCGCCGAGGTGCGCGGCAGCCTGCGCCGGATCACACTCGCCTCGCTGCGCCCGTGGCTGGCCCCGCTCGGCATCGAACCCGAGTGGCGCGCGGGCAGAGCGCGGTTCGGCGCCAACGCCGAGGTGACCATCGACGAGCGCGGCATCCGGTGCGACGCCGAACTCGCCGACCTACTCCTGCAGGACGGCGACGTGCGCTGGCTGTCGCTGCGCCGGCTGCGCGGCGAAGGCCTGCGCGTGGGCGACGACGGCTTCGACGCCGGGACGTGGACGGTGCAGGAACCGTTCGTGAAGCTGCACCTGGACGAACACCAGCGCCTGCACGCGCTGGGCCTGGCCTTCGGCGCAGCGACGGAACCGGCGGCCCCCGCCCGCCCCGCGGTCGCGCGCCCGAGCCGCCGCACCCGCCGCGGCGACGACGCGCCGCCGTTCCGCCACGGGGCCGTGCGCGTGCGCGAAGCCGTCGCCGCCTGGACCAGCGCGGCCCACGGCGAACGCGTGTTCGCGATCGGACTCGATGCCGAGCTCGGCGCCGACAGCGGTCGCGGAGCCCCCGTCCCGATCGAGGTCGCGGTGCGGCTCGACCGCGCGGTGCAGGAACTGCGCGCCACCGCCGAACTGCAGCGCAACCCGACGCGCGCCCTCGTCGCCGGCACGATCACCGCCCGCGGAGTGCAAGGGGCGGAGCTGCAGCCGCTGCTCCCGCCCGGCACGCGCTGCACACTGGTCGACGGCGAACTGCGCGCGGGCTTTCGCGTCGAGGTCGCCACCGGTGAGACCACCGCACTGACTGCCGAGCTGCGCGACCTCACGCTGCGCGACCGTTCCGCCGAGGTGTTCGCGGCCGACGAGATCCTCGCCAAGCTGCCGCAGCTCGCCGATGACCAGGTGCACGTCGAAGACCTGCACGTGCACGGCCTACGCCTCGCCGTCGCGCACACCCGAGACGCGCTGCAGGTGCCGGGCTTCGCCTGCTCGACCGCGCCGCCGCCGGCGTCCGCGGACGAAGAACCAACACCGGCGGCGACTCCGACCTCGCCGAGGACGCTGCCCAAGCTGCGCATCGACGCGTTCGCGGTCCAGCTCGACCGCCTGGAGTATCGCGACCGGATCGCCGCCGACGCCGAACCGCTGGTGCTGCACGGCACGCTGCGCCTCGCGCGGCCGTGGCGCGGCGACCCCGCCGCCGACGAGCCGGAAACGCTCACGCTGCAGCTCACCGGCGAAGGCCAGCCCTTCGGCGCCAGGCTGGCGGCCACGGCCCGGATCTCGCCGTTCGCCCTCGCCCCGACCATCGACCTCGACTGGCGGCTCGAGGACTGCGACACCACCGCGCTCGCGCGCGTGCTGCCGTCGCTCGCCGACCGGGTGCGCGGCGAGGCTACGCGGCTGACCGCCGGCGCCAGCGTGCACCTGCGCCTCGACCTGAAGCGGCGCGATCCGGCGCAGTTCGACCTGTCGCGCCCGTTCGGCCTCGAGTTCTCGGTTGCCGACCTCGCGCTCGGCGACGCCGCCTCGGGCACCGACTACCTGCGACTCGCCGGTCTCGACGCGCGCGTGCGCGCGATCGACCCGGACCGCGGCGACGTGCTCGTGCGCGACGTCGACATCGACGCACCGACCCTGTTCGCGCGGCGCGACGTAGACGGCCTACACGTCGCCGGCCTGGTGTTGGCACCGCCCGCGCCCGCCCGCGAGTCCGACGCGGAGCCGGCCGCCGAGGACGATGGCGACGACGGTCCCGAGTTCGCGATCGCGCGCCTGCGCCTGCTCGGTCTGGCCGTCGACTACCGCGACGAGACCACCGACCCGCCCACCCACCTGCACTTCACCGACAGCGACGCCGAGCTGGCGCGCTTCACCACCCGCGCGTTCCACGAACCGCTGCCGTTGTCGTTTTCGGTGGCGGTGCGCGGCGGCGACGTCGAGCTCACCCGCCGCGTCATCAAGAGTTCCGTGCTCAGCGGCCTGCTCAGCTCCGGCGCCGAGCTGCTGGCGGGCGGGCGCGACCAGCACGAACGGCAGTCGCGGCCGCTGCTCGACCAGTTCGTCGCCACCGGCAATCTGACCCTGTTTCCGCGTCCCAAGGGACACATCGAGGCGCGCCTCGACCGGCTCGAGCTGCCGGCCCTGCGCGGACTCGCCAAGCAAGGCGGCGTCGAACTCGCCGACGGCCTCTACGACATGCGCATGCGGATCGACCTGCGCGGCTACGACGGCGTCGACGTGGACAGCGAGCACGTATTCACTTGGCTGCAGTTGAGCGAACCGCCGGACGGCCCGATCTCGACCTACCTGCGACTGCCGGCCCCGCTGCAGACGGTGCTGTTCCTGCTGCGCAACGCCGACGACGAGCAACGCCTGCCGATCCGGCTGCACGTGCCCGCCGACGGCGTGCGCACCGGTGCGATCGTCGACCTTGTGGCCGAGAGCCTGGTGCGGCTGATCGGCGACGCCGTCGGCGACGCCGGCAGCCGCGCGCTCGGCATGTTGACGGACCCGCTGCTCGGGTCCAACACCGAGACGCCCGACATCGCGGTCGAACTGCCGTTCGCCCCCGGCAGCGAACTGCCGCAGGATGGTGACCTCACCGCGCTGCTGGCGGCAGTGCGCGCCGACGCGACCCTGAAGATCGTGCTGACCCACGAACTCGGCGCCGGCGATCGCGAGCACATGGCAGCCCTCGCCAACCCACCTGCGGAGGTCGTCGCACGGACGCTGCGGCGGCTGCGCGCGGAGCGGACTCGTCTCGAACGGTCGCGCCCGGCGCTCGCCGACGAAGTGGTCGCGCTCCATGCCGCCGGCAAGAACCACGAAGCGCAGCGCAGCTTCGCCCGACTGCGCGCGCTCGACACCGAACTGGGCGAACTGCTGGCGACCGAAGCCGAGGCCCTCGAACGGCTCGCCGCCACCAGCCCGCGCGCCGCCGCCCGCCGCACCCGCGAGGCCGCGCGCCAGCTCGCCGCAGCGCGCCTGGATGCAACCACCGCCCGACTGCTGCAGGCCATGCCGGGTCTGCCCCGTAGTCGCATCGAGCGCCGCCCCGGCCGCGGGCTGCCGACCGAGGGGCTCACCGCCGGCGGGCGGGTCGTCGCGACCCTACGCCGGAGCGCCGTGGAGTCCCGGTAGCGCCCGGATCGCACATTCCGGGCTTGGTTCCCGTCCCCCCGGTGGTCGATTGGGGCAACAAGCCGTTCAATGGTGGAGCCCCACCGAGCCGGCACTGCGCCGAGGAACCCGTCATGAACCGAATCGTCCGCACGAGCTTCGCTTCGCTCGCCTTCCTAGCCCTGGGCGGGGCGCTCGTCGCCCAGACGGCGGCCCGCAACCCGCAGCGGCCGGCGCACTCCGTCGCCTCGCAGCGGCCCACCAAGGAGGTGCTGCGCGACGCCGCCCGCCTCGACGCACTGCTCGAACGCGGCCTCGCCCGTCGCCGCGCCGAACCCCGCCCCGAAGTCGACGACGCGACCTTCGTACGGCGCGCCTACCTGACGGTCGTCGGCCGCATTCCGACCTTGGCCGAGACCGAACGTTTCCTGCAGGACCAGGCCCCGGACAAGCGCGCCACGCTGGTCGACCTGTTGCTCGACTCGCCCGGCCACACCAGCCACATGAGCAACTTCTGGTTCGACCTGCTGCGGGTCAAATCGAGGTTGCGCCAGCTCAGCGGCGAGCCGTTCGCCCACTTCGTGCGGCAGTCGGTGATCGACGACGTCCCCTACGACGAGTTCGTGCGGCGCATGCTGGTCGCCGACGGCGCCGCACACGCCCGCGGCAACGGCGCGACCGGCCACCTGATGCGCGACACCGGCATGCCGCACGACTCGATGGCCAACACCGTGCGGTTGTTCCTCGGCACCCGGCTCGAATGCGCCCAGTGCCACAACCACCCGTTCGACCGCTGGACCCAAAAGCAGTTCTACGAGATGGCCGCGTTCTTCGGCGGCATCCGTTACCGCGACAACCGCGCCCTGGTCAGCTACCGCAGCATGCGCGAGCAACTCGCCAACGAAGACCAGCGCACCCGCGCGCGCGCGCTGCGCTTGGTGCGGCAGATGACGCAGGGCATCCAGGGCAGCGGTAGCGGCCTCGAACGCCTGCCGGACGACTACCAGTACGACGACGCGCGGCCGCGGGCGGAGATCCGGGCGAACCCGATCTTCGGCAAGAAGGTCAAGCTCGACTACCCGAAGATGACGCGGTCGCGCTCGAAGCGGGCGCGCGCGCGGCAGCGGCGCCTCGCGATGACCGGCATCGACTCGCGCGCAGCGCTCGCCGCGTGGATGACCGACGCGAAGAACCCGATGTTCGCCAAGGTGATCGCCAACCGCATGTGGGCGCGCGCGTTCGGCCGCGGCCTGGTCGAACCGATCGACGACTGGAAGAAGGATACGCGCGCGGTGCACCCCGAGCTGCTCAAGGAGCTCGAGCGACTGATGGTCAAGCTCGACTTCGACCTGCGCCAGTTCGAGCGCGTGTTGCTGCACACGAAGCTGTTCCAGCGCGAATGCGAGGAGCAGGATCCGCCGCCCGCGACCGCTCCGCTGTTCACCGGCCCGATCCTGCACCGCATGAGCGCCGAGCAGATCTGGGACTCGCTGCTGACGTTGGTGTTCGACGACATCGACGATCGCCTGCGCGCCCCGGACAGTCGGGCGGAGACGGTCTACGCTTCGTACGAGAAGATCAAGAACACCTCGGCCGAGGAGATCCTGCAGATGGCGCGCAGCGGCCGCAGCATGATGCGCGCGATGGCGCGCAAGGAACGCCGCGAACAGCGGGAACAAGCTGCCCGCGACGCCCGGCTGCGCCGCCGTGCGCGTCCGTTGATGCTCGAACTCGCGGCGGCACGGCGCGAAGGTGACCAGCAGAAGGTCAGCCAGATCAGCCGACGGCTCGAACAGATGGGGGTCAAGCTCGGCTCTCGGGCGAGCAAAGGCGCCGAGCGCGACCTCCTGCGCGCCAGCGACCTGCCGCAGCCGGCCGGCCTCGGCCACCTGCTGCGCCAGTTCGGCCAATCGGACCGCGACACCATCGACGCGGCCTCGGACGTCGCCACCGTGCCGCAGGTGCTGACGCTGATGAACGGTTTCCTCGACCAGCGCGTGCTGTCCGGCGAATCGGCACTGCGCCGCGACCTGCAGATGGCGCCGAACGGCGAACGCCGCGTGCGCATCGCGTTCCTGACGACGCTCAGCCGCGAGCCGACCCAGAACGAGCTCGACGACTGGCGCCGCCAGATCGCGGTCCACGGCCCGCAAACGCTCAGCGACCTGGTCTGGGTGCTGTGCAATTCCAACGAGTTCCGCTTCGTCCACTGATCCCGCCGCGACCCCGAGGAGAATCGAGATGTCCCTTCGAAAGACCATCCGCGGCGCCGACCACGGCTCCCGCCGCACCTTCCTTGCCGGCATGGCGCAGTCGCTGCTCGGCGTCGGCGCTGCCGCGACCTTCGGCCCGAGCGGCCTGGCGCGCGCGCTGAACGGCCCGGTGCCGACCGGCTCGTTGTTCGACGAGCTGCAGGACCCGCAGGATCCGAAGCCGATCGTGCTCGGCCCCGCCACCGCCAAGCACGTCATCTACCTGTTCATGAGCGGTGGCATGAGCCACATCGACACGCTCGATCCGAAGCCCGGTGCGGCGACCAACGGACCCAATACGCCGATCGACACCCGCGCCGACGGCGTGCTGCTCGGCTCCTACCTGCCGAAGCTCGCGCAACAGATGGACAAGTGCTGCATCGTCAGCTCGATGAGCAGCACGCAGGGTGCACACGCGCAGGCGAGCTACCTGATGCGCACCAGCTACGAACTGCGCGGCACCATCGAACACCCGAGCACGGGCGCCTGGGTGCACCGCATGGCCGGCCGCCTGAACGAGACCTTGCCCGGCCACGTGATCATCGGCGGCGGCGCCGACATCCCGGCCGCGGGTTTCTTCCCGGCCAGCTACCAGCCGGTGCCGCTCGGCACCGCCGAGGACGGCCTGCAAAACTGCGAACTGCCGCGCGGCGTCAGCGAGAAGCGCTTCAACCGCCGGCTCGAAATGCTGGGGAAGCTCGACCGGCAGTTCGCCGAAACGCACCGACAGCTCTCGGTCGGCTCCTACAGCCAAGCCTACCGGGACGCGGTCAAGTTGATGCGCAGCAGCGACCTGGTCGCGTTCGACATCGACCAGGAACCGGACTCGCTGCGGGAAGCCTACGGCGAGAACCGCTTCGGCGCCGGTTGCCTGCTGGCGCGCCGTCTGGTCGAGCACGGCGTGCGCTACGTCGAAGTGTTCAGCGGCGGCTGGGACACCCACAGTGACAACTTCGATCGCCTCGCCGACCTGACACCGGCGATCGACCAGGGGCTGAGCGCGCTACTCGCCGACCTCGACGCGCGCGGTCTGCTGCAGGACACGCTGGTGGTGCTCGCGAGCGAGTTCGGCCGCACGCCGGACATCGACGAGGACCAGGGACGCAACCACTACCCCAAGGCGTTCAGCACGCTGCTCGCCGGCGGCGGCGTGCGCGGCGGCCAGCGCTACGGCAAGACCGACAAGGAGGGCCGCGAAGTCGTCTCCGACCCGGTTTCGATCCCCGATTTCAACGCCACCATCGCCCACGCCTGCGGCCTGCCCACCGACCACATCCTCTACTCGCCTTCGGGTCGGCCGTTCCGGGTCGGCAACAAGGGCATGCCGGTCACCGAGATCTTCGCCTGATGACGATGCGCGCCACGACCACCACCGCGATCCCACTGCTCGCCGCACTGCTCGCACCGCTCACGGCGCAGCGCAAGGTGCACTTCGAACGCCAGGTGCTCCCGATCCTTGAGAAGCGCTGCATCGAGTGCCACCGGGCGACCTACGTCGACGAAAACGGCCGGCGGCGCCGGCCCAAGGGACGCGTGATGTTCGACACCCGTCGCAACATCGAGAAGAGCAAGCGCGGCAAGCTGTTCGTCGCCGGCGACCCGGACGCCTCGCTGGTAATCGAATCGATCACGCTACCCGCCGACGACGAGGACCGCATGCCGCCGCCGAAGAAGGGGCGGCCCCTGTCCGACCGCGAGATCCAACTGATCCGTTCTTGGATCGAGCAGGGCGCCGACTACGGCGACTGGACCGGCGACGGCTCGCCGCCGCCGAAGAAGCCGGCGAAGTCCGCCGGCAAGTCCACGCGCGGCGGCAGCCCGAAGGCCGGGCGGCGCCGGGGACCGAACCCGCTGGTGGCGCTGGCCAAGGGCCTGCGCCCGGCCAAACCCGATCGGCTCGCGCCGTTCGCGCGCGAGGGCTCGCGCTTCGCCGTGCGTTCGGTCGGCGGCCAGAGCCCACTGTTGACGGTCACCTGCTGCGGCCACACCGACGAAGTCGACGACCGCGCGGTCGCCGACCTGCTGGCGATCAAGGAGCACATCTACGAACTCGACCTCGCCCGCAGCAACGTCGGCGACGACGCCTGCGCGGTGATCGCGCAGATGCCTCGCCTGGTCAAGCTCGACCTGCGCGAGACCGCCGTCGGCAACGCCGGCGTCACCCAGCTCGGCAAACTGCAGGAACTGCGCACGCTGAACCTGTTCGGCACCAAAGTCGGCGACTACGCGATGCAGGCGATCGCCGGGCTGAAGAAGCTCGAACGGCTCTACGTGTGGCAGACCGACGTCAGCGCCCGCGCCGTCACCCGATTGCGCGAGAAGCTGCCGAACCTGCGCATCGTGTTCGCCCCGGACCTACCCGAACCGATGGAAACCGGCGGCAACCGACGCTGAACGTACCGAACCCGGTACAAACAACAACTGCGTCGGGCCATATACCCGGGCACTCATCCTTGTCAGGTTGGGGTTTGTACCGGGTTCGGTACGTCTCACTGCCCAGCGGGCGGTTGCCAAAGCTCGACCTTGTTCCCCTCCGGATCCATGACCCAGGCGAACTTGCCATGATCGGATTCTTCGATCTTGTCGAGAACGTGGCAGCCCTCCGCCTTCAGCACGGCGACCAGGGCGTGCAAGTCGTCCACGCGGTAGTTGACCATGAACGGCGCGTCGCTCGGAGCAAACGGCCCGGATTGCTCCGAAGCAACCGACCAGACGGTCGTTCCGCCCGTGGGCCTGCCGTCCGAATCGGTCCAGGTGAACGCGGCGCCGCCCCACTCTTGGACGTCGATGCCGAGGTGGCGCTTGTACCAAGCCTGCAGCGCAGGCGCGTCCTTCGCCTTGAAGAAGATGCCGCCGATGCCAGTGACTCGCTTCACGAAGACCTCCGAGGTGCGATGGCCGGGACCATAGCCCGGAGTGCATGCGCGGCACAAGAACTGGTCGGGGCGAGAGGATTTGAACCTCCGACCTCTGCGTCCCGAACGCAGCGCTCTACCAAGCTGAGCCACGCCCCGACCTAGAGACCCACAGACATCGCTGCTGCGAATCGAGCGCAGAACACTAGCCAGCCGACCGGCCAGGGTCAAGGGCGCTCGGTCCCCGGTTGTCGAACATCCGACGGCACCGATCCCGCACGCCGGGCCCACATTGCGACAGTGTGTGGGTGCGCCCACGATCGGCAGTCGCTAACGTCCGCTGCCCGCGGCTTCGGCCGCACTTCCCCCGCCATGCGCCCCCACCTGTTGACCCCCGAGATCCGCGAGCTCCTCGACGAGGGGCGCCACGAGGATCTGGTCGAAGTGCTGACGGAGATGCACCCGTCGGACGCGGCTTCGATCCTCGAAGGCCTGGAGGTCGACGAACTGGCCGCGGTGCTCGCCCACCTCCCCGACGACTTCGAGCGCGACGTGTTCACCTACCTGCCGCCGGAGGTGCAGGAGAACTACGTCGACGGCGCCGGCCGCGAAAGGGTGCAGCAGGTGCTGCAGTCGATGCTCAGCGACGACCGGGCGGAGTTCTTCGACCGCCTCGACGACGGCGTCAAGAAGCGCCTGACGCCGATGCTGTCGGCGGCGGCGCGCGAGGACCTCCTGCGCCGCGACACCTTCCGCGAGGACCAGGTCGGCTCGTTCCTGATCACCGAGTACGCGGTGCTCAGTCCGCAGGCGACCGCGCAGGGCGCGATCCAGGCGCTGCGCCGCCAGGCACCGCGCAAGGAGACGATCTACTACAGCTACGTGCTCGGCCGCGGCGGCAAACTGATCGGTTTCGTCTCGCTGCGCGACCTGATCCTGGCCGAACCCGACCAGAGGGTCGAAGACCTGATGAAGACCGACCTGGTCTCGGTGACCGCCGACGCCGACCAGGAAGAGGCCGCGCGCCTGATCCGCGACTACGACCTGCTGGCGCTGCCGGTGGTCGACCACGCCGGCAATCTGGTCGGCATCGTCACCCACGACGACGCGGTCGACATCGTCGAGCAGGAGGCGCAGGAGGACTTCGAGAAGATGGCCGGCGTAACCGGTCACGGCGTCGAGGAAGGCGACTACGACTACATGGACGAGCCGGTCGTGCGTCAGGTGCGCCGCCGCGCCCCGGTGATCTGTCTCTTGGCGCTCTTCTGGGTGTCGACTGCGACCGTGATCGACAGGTTCCACTCGTCGTTGACCGGGATCCTGACCGGCATGCTGCCGATGGTGATGGCGACCGGCGGCATGGTCGGCACGCAGGCGAGCGCCCTGGTCATCCGCGCCCTGACCATCGGCGACGTCGCCAAGAACTCGATCCAGCGCGTGCTCTGGAAGGAGCTGCGCGTCGCCGGCCTGATGGCGCTGTTGCTGGGCACGATCGCGGCCATCGACACACTGCTGGTCAACGACCTGAACGAGGCCCCGGACTCCGGCACGATCGGTGCGATCGCCATCGCGATCGGCGCGGCGATGGTCGCCCACGTGCTCTCGGCGGCGTTGCTCGGCGCGCTGACGCCGCTGGTGGTCAAACGCCTGCGCGGCGACCCGGCGATGATCAGCACACCCGCGGTGACCGCGATCGCGGATCTGACCGGGGCCGCGATCTACTTGCTGACGGTCACCGCGCTGCTACCGGCGGCGTAAGAACGCCGCCTACGCCCCGCCCTCACCGCCAGAAGTAGTGCCAGTTCGCGGTCAGTGTGATCTCCGAGCCGGGCTCGAGGTTCACGCTCCAGCGGCACTCACCGAAACCGTTGCTGTGGAACCACCAGCTCAGCCGCCCGTGACGCCCCCAAGCGGGGACCAGCCCGATCTATGCATGAAACAGTGCCTCCGGTGCGTGCAATCCGCGTTCTGGCAAGGAAGGCGACTGCCGCCTGGCGCAGCATGGGCGTGGATTGTCCGTGCCCGGGGTGCTGATTCATGTATGGATCGGGCTAGTCGGACAGTTGCTGCACCTTGAGTTCGCCCGCGGCGAGCGACAACCAGCGATCGTAGACGATGTCCGGTTGCCCCATTCTGCGGACCTGGATCCGAACCTCGCCTGGCTCGAGCAAGCTCGTGAACCACCGCCCCTGTCCGGTGATTCGAATCGAGCACGATGCAGAGTCGGCTCGGAACTGCCATACGTCGAGCCTGTGCCAGCCATCGCGACCATCTGTGCGGTCCTCGTCACGATATCGCCAGACCTCGTAACGGTGCGCGCTGGCGTCCGGGGCGCTCAGGTCGAATGCCAGCCGGGCGCCGCGTGTCACAGTGAAGTGCACGGCTGTTTGTCCAAGAGGATCTGGAGTCACCAGCTGGTAGGCCTTGCCCTGCACGTCGTACATTACGGGGCCATCCGAATAGGATCGGTCCAGCTGAACTTCGAGCTCCAGATCGGGAAGGCCCTGCACGAATCGTGTCTGATACAGTTCCGTGCTCTTGAC
Source organism: bacterium (assembly GCA_011051855.1). Lineage (GTDB taxonomy): Bacteria > Planctomycetota > UBA1135 > UBA1135 > UBA2386. The sequence continues at coordinate 16,932 of DRKG01000125.1, forward strand.
GTGTCGCACCAGCATGTCACGGCGCAGGAACCGTAAGGCGAACGGCTCCACCGGGGTGCCGTCGGCTTCCGTCACCGATACGGCCACCATGCCGCGATCCATGCGCGCCAATACGACAGGTAAATCACCGGTACTCCGCGGGTCGACGTGCCCGCGCACCGTTGCGCCGATCCGGCGGTTGCGCTCGTACGCGAACAGTTCGAAGTCGCCGGGCTGTCTGACGTAGATGGTCGCCATGCCGCGCTTCGATGTGGTCCGCC
>DRKG01000126.1 GCA_011051855.1 bacterium
CTCCGCGAACTCCTTGGCAGAATGCTCGGCGTGGCCACGGCCACGCCTGCGCTTCTGCAGTCGCCTTCCTTGCCTGGACGCGGATTGCGCGCACCGGGGGCGCTGGTTCGTGCATAGACCGGGTTAGCATGGCGGCATCCTACCCCGGACCATGCAGGCCCCAGCATCTCCAGCACGCGCCCTCCACGCTCATGCTGCGTCAGGCGTCCGCCGCCGGCGTCCGTTCGCTGCTCGAACGCCTTGGCGGAGCGCTCAGCGGAGCTGCGGCCCCGATCGCGCTTCTGCAGTCGCCTTCCTTGCCTGGGCGCGGCTGCGGGCGGAGTGAGAGCAATGCGTCCGGTAGACAACCCACCGAACCCATGGCATTCGAGTTACGTCGACTATCTCGGCGAACGGCCGGCGGTCGAACTGCAGGTCTACGAAGAGCAAGCGAAGTCGATCGTCGCCGAGAACGACAGCCCGGACATTCCGTTTCGCTGGTCGCTCAACCCGTATCGCGGCTGCTTTCACGGCTGTGCCTATTGCTACGCGCGGCCGTCGCACCAGTATCTCGGGTTTGGGGCCGGCACCGACTTCGAACGGCGCATCGTGGTCAAGGAGAACGCGCCCGAGCTGTTGCGGAAGCACTTGGCGAAGCCGTCGTGGTGCGGTGAGGTCGTGGTGTTCTCGGGGGTCACCGATTGCTACCAGCCGCTCGAAGCCAGCTACCGGCTGACGCGGCGCTGCTTGGAGGTCTGCCGCGAGTTCCGTCAGCCGGTCGGCATCATCACCAAGGGTGCTCTGGTCGAGCGCGACGTCGATCTGCTGGCGGGGCTGGCGGAGCACGGCGCTGCGACGGTGTTCGTCAGCGTGCCGTTCGCGGACGAGGCGGACTCGCGCGCGATCGAGCCGTTCGTGGCGACACCGGCGCGCCGGCTGCGCGCGCTGCGCACCCTGCACGAGGCGGGCGTGCCGGTCGGAGTCAGCGTGTCGCCGTTGATCCCCGGCCTCAACGACCATCAGATCCCGGCGATCCTCGCCGCGGCGCGCGACGCCGGTGCGAGCCAGGCGTTCCACGTGCTGCTGCGTCTGCCCGCCGAGGTCGAGCTCGTGTTCGGCGAACGCCTGCGCGCGGCGTTCCCGCTGCGCGCCGACAAGGTGCTGTCGCTGCTGCGCCAGATGCGGGGTGGCCGCAGCAACGATGCGCGCTTCGGTGCGCGTATGCGCGGCGAAGGTGCTCGCTACCGACTGGTCACGGACCTGTTCGACCGCACCGCGCGAAAGCTCGGCCTGACGGCGCCGGTGGCGGGGCCGGACCCGAGCCCGTTCCGACCGCCGCACCGGCAACAGTCGCTGTTCGGTGACGGAGGGGGGGCATGAAGGTCAGGCTGTTGACGGTCTCTGGTCGCCAGCCTCGCTGGGTCGGCGAGGGCTGCGCCGAGTACGAGAAGCGGCTGCCGCGGGCATGGCGGTTCGAACTCGTCGAGGTCAAACCGTTGGCGCGTTCGGGCTCGGTGCCGCGCGAGAAGGTTTGGCAGGGCGAGGCCGAACGGCTGCGCCAAGTGATCCCGAAAGGGTCGCTGGTGGTGGCGCTCGATGAGCGCGGTGCGTCGTGGTCGACGGCGCGATTCGCGCAACAGTTCGACCGCTGGCGGCAGTCCGGGCGCGATCTGACGTTCGTCATCGGCGGCGCCGACGGCTTCGATCCGGGCTTTCGCGACGCCGCCGACGCGCGTCTGTCGCTGTCGCCGATGACGATGCCGCACGGGCTGGTGCGGGTGGTGTTCCTCGAGCAGTTGTATCGCGCCGCGACGGTGTTGGACGGCCACCCCTACCACAAGTGAGCCGCGGCGGAAATGGCTCAGTTGGCCGCCCGTCGGATGCCGATGGGAAGGGCCGATGGAGAGTATCTCGCCAGCCCCCGAGGGAGCCGGGGAAAGGGTCGGCCGTGCCATGTGGTCACCGCACCGTCGGCGGACGCAGTTGTCCCGCCTCCTCAATATCGGGACCGCACTGGTGCTGGCGGCGGCCGCGGTGGTGTATGGGCTCGAATGGTCGCCGCTGGTGTTGGTGGGGTTCGTGGTCGTCATGGCGATCGCCACCCATGTGATCCTGCGCAAGGTGCTTGCGGATGCCGACAGCGAGGTCGCGATGCTGGGGCACGCGGTCGAAGATGCCCAGGCCGAGGCGATGTCGAAGGCGCAGTTCCTGGCCAACATGAGCCACGAAATCCGCACCCCGATGAACGGCATCCTCGGCATGGCCGAGCTGCTGGTGGAATCGGATCTCGACCCCGAGCAACAGCAGATGGCGGCGACCGTGCAGGCGTCGGCCGATGCGCTGCTGGCGGTGCTCAATGACATTCTCGACTTCTCCAAGATCGAAGCCGGCAAGCTCGAACTCGAGACCGTCGACTTCGATCTGTGGCAGCTCGTCGACGAATGCGCCGGCCTGATGCACAAGACCGCCGACGAGAAGGGGGTCGAGCTGTTGACCTACGTCGATCCGCGCATCCATCGCTGCCATCGCGGTGACTCGGCGCGATTGCGACAGGTGTTGATGAACTTTCTCAGCAACGCGGTCAAGTTCACGATCGAAGGGGAAGTCGTCGTCGGCGTCGACCTGCTCGAAGGGGCAAAGTCGGGTGAACGGCTGCGCTTTTGGGTGCGCGACACCGGCGTCGGCATCGCGCGCGAGGCGATCCCGCGCCTGTTCAAGCCGTTCATGCAGGCGGACACTTCGACCACGCGGCGCTTCGGCGGCACCGGGCTCGGTCTGGTCATCTGTCGGCGGCTGGTCGAGTTGATGGACGGCACGCTCGACGTCGAGAGCGAGGTCGGCCGAGGCTCGACGTTCTCGTTTGTCGTCGAGCTACCGATCGGCGACGGACGCCATGCGCGCAAACGTTCCGAGGAGGTCGATCTCGCCGGCCACTCGGTGTTGATCGTGGATGACAACGAAACCAACCGCAATCTGATGGTGATGCAGCTCGCGCCGACGAGGATCGGCATCGACGTTGCCGGCAATGCCATCAGCGCGATCGAGATGATGCGGAACGCCGCGCGCACGGGTCGTCCGTTCTCGATGGCGATTCTCGATATGGCTATGCCCGGCATCGACGGCATGCAAC
>DRKG01000127.1 GCA_011051855.1 bacterium
GGTTCCGATGGCGCCATGCTCGCGCACATCACTCCACTCGAGGCTCCCGTCGTCTGGATCGCGTTCGCCGCCGGCCTCGCCATCGGCGCCCTCGGCACGTTCCTGTGCATGCAGCGCGCGGCGAAGCGGAGTTGAGTACGGTGGCTTACACCGATTTCGAGCGCCGGCTGCTACAGACCTACTTCTCGGTCGTCGACGGCAGCGAACACGCCGACGTCTATCTGGTGCGCAACCTGCCGGCCGAGGTCGCCGCGACCCTGAACGGCGTCTACTCGCGCAGCAGCAAGTCGATGCGCGACCAGTTCCTCGACCGACTGAAGCAGGGCCTCGCCGCCCAAGGTCGCAAGCTCGAGGATCTGCGCCTACCCGACGGCAAAGTCGACGAACTGTCGGCGGTGATGGCCGACAAGTCCGGCAAGTTCCTGAAGACCTACGCGATCGATCACGGCCACAACTCGCTGCGCGAAGGTTCGGTCGTGCACCTCGCGGTGGAACGGGTATCGCAACTGGTCACTCGCTTCATCCAGCGCGAGCGGCGCTGCAGCTTCGAAGAGTCTTCGACGCGCTACATCCCGTTCACCGCCGAGACCCACTACCGTGACCCCGATGTGGTCGCAGCCGGCGGCGACGTACTCGCCGACTACGAGGCGGTGCTGGCCGAGACGTTCACGCTCTATACCAAGGCAACCGAAGTGTTGCTGACGCACCTGCGCCGGGTGCGACCGCTCGCCGCGGGCGAACAGGAGAGCGCGTGGCTGCGCACCCTCAAGGCCGAGGCGTTCGACGCGGCGCGCTACCTGCTGACGCCGGCGATCTACACCAAGTGGGGCATGGTCGCCGATGCCCGCACCCTCAGCGACATCGTCACCGAACTGCTGAGCCATCCGCTCGCGGAGTTCCGGCTGGTCGGCGAACGCCTCAAGGCCGAAGCGGAGAAGGCACTGCCGACTCTGCTGAAGCACGCGCGGCCGAACGCGTTCCTGCAACACCAGCACGAGCTGCTGCCGACGATCGCCGCCGAACTGGGCATCGCCGGCAGCGACGTGCGCACCGGCCCCGCCGAGGGCCGCACCGAGCTGCTCCGTTACGATCGGGAACTCGACGACCGCCTGTTGGCGTCGCTGCTCTACGAATCGAGCCGGCTGCCCTTCGACGCACTCGTCGACCGCGTGCGCGCGCTCGCTGCCGACGAACGACAGGCACTGCTCGATCGCGTCATGGCACGCCGCGGCTCGCACGATGCCTGGCCACAGGGGCTCGAAGGCGCGGATCCGTTCGAGTTCGAGACCGTGCTCGACTTCGGCGCCTACCGCGACGTCGGGCGCCACCGCAAGGGCTTCCAGCAGCAACAACGCCTGACGACCGCCCACGGCTTCGCCGTGCCCCCGCTGATGCGCGACGCGGACCTCGCCGACGAGTACACGGCGGTGATGAACCGCGCGGCCGTTCGCCAGCAGCGCATCGCCGAACGCTTCCCGCATGCGTCTGCCTACGTGACGCCGTTCGGGTTCCTGCAGCGCGTGCGGCTGCAGTTCGATCCGCGACAAGTCGACTACTTCGTCGAACTGCGCAGCGGCCCAGAAGGCCACTTCTCGTATCGGCGTGTCGCGATCGAGATGTTCGAACACGTCAGGCGAGTGAGCCCGCTGTTCGCACGCTTCATCCGCGCCCGGCTCGGCGACGCATTCCTCGGCCGCCTGGACAGCGAGATGACCGCGGAAGAACGTCGCCAGCGACGCATGGAAGCGGCCGGCGACGCCTGAGGAGACCGGCCCTCTCATGGAAGCGCGGCGCGTCAGCGGTCGCTGAGCAGCTCGCGCAGTTCTTCTGCCGACGGAACTCCGCCGGGATAGAACCGTCAGGTCGGCGCTGCCGGTAGCGGGCGCGGTGCGCCGAGCAAGTCCTCGCCGTCGCGCAACAGCGTCGGGGTACCGTAGCCGGTCCGGTAGTCCTCGGCAGGAAGGGTGCCGACGTCGACGACGTCGACCGCGATCGCGAACTCGATCGTGGCGAGAGCCGCGTCGAGGCTGGTTCGCATCGCCTGGGTCCCGCTTCAACCGTCGCGGGTGAGAAACTGCAAACGCATCGCGGCTCCCGGCCCCTGGGGCCCAACACATCCTGTGAACACGGCCACCAGGGCAACCGCAGCGACGCTACGCCCGAACGTCATCGACATGACGAGAGGCTACCAGCACCCGCACGTCACCGCAGCATCAGCTCGCACGCGTTGCTGGGTTTGCCGGTCGGCGCCCACTGGTAGTCCCAGACGAACGCGGCCATCGTCAGGTGCAGGCCGTTCAGGTATTGCGGCAGAGGCGCCACGGCGGAGTAGTCGAGCGTGCAGAGGGCTTCGCCGCCAGCATCCAGGAACCCGAGGAACCCCTGGTAGTAGGATGCCGCACTGGCGGCCGATGCCGCGACCAGCCAATCGACATCGAGAGGAATCCACTCTCCGAGATAGGGCGTGCTCGGCACTTGCCCGCTCAGCCCCACGGCGACGAAGTACGGATCCCCGGCGCGCGCCACTCCCCCGCGCAGAGTGGCGGTCACGGGATTGAGCGTGTCGAGCGCGAGCGTCTGCCGCTCGACGACCAGGCGCGGCGCGACGGCAACCAACGGCAGATCGAGCCATGAGCCGTTCGCGGCATCGCCGAGTGCGATCGCAACCTCGAAGTCACCGAAGATCGGCGCCGCGTCCAGGCGCTGCGCCATCGGGAACTCCTGCAGCCACAGGTTGCGCAGCCGCAAACGCACGCTCGCGCCTGCGGGCACCTCGACGGCGACCGGCGGCAGACGGAGGTCATGCGCCTCGGCAACCCCGGCGACGCTGGTGCGCGACGCGAGCGCCCGGTGCGCGACCATCACCTCGGCACCACCCGGCGGCTGCACGGTGAGCAATGCGGCCACCATCCACGCCGACGCATCGGGAGTCAGTTCGAGGTGCAGCGTGGCACTGCGCACGAGGCGCTGGTCGGATGACACGGTCGTGGCCCAGACCTGCTCGGCCAACGGACAGGCAGCGAGCACCGTGGCGAGGTCGCGCGCCGCCGGGACATCGAACCACGACACCGGATCGAACAAGCTCGCCTGCGGATCGACGACCTGCGACAGGGTCGCCGAGGTCGGCGATGGTTCCACGGCCGCGGCGAGCGAGCCATCGGCGTGCAGGAACAAGCGTGCGGCCGTCGGAGGCGTCGTCAGGTCGTCATGGAACCCGCGATTCCACGCAGCCGACGGGTCGTCGCGAACGATGCCATCGAGCGGCAGTTCCGACATGACGTGACGCACCTCGACGTCGACCTCGTTCGGCTCGCCCCACAGATAGCGTTGGAACCAGCGCAGGATCAGGTTTTCGGCCGCCTCGACCTCGAGGTCGTTGACCGGCACGGCATGACCGATGGTGCCGAGCATCGCTCGGGTCGACCCGGCCATCGACGCAAGCGCTTCGATGCCGGCAAGCGGAGAGTTGACGAGATCGAGGTAGGCGTGCCCGTAGAGCGTCGGCACGACCGAGGCAGCGAGCCGCGCCCGCAGATCGCGCCCTTCCGCCAGCCAGGCGGCGGCGAGCGAAGCCGGGTCCTGCGCCACGAACGCCGTGCGCGCCTGCTGCACGAACGCCGGATCGAGCGGCAGGGCGGCATAGCTTCCGGTCACGGCCTCGATCCACCACGAGCTGAACAGCTCCCCGCCGCGCAGCCAATCATCGGGCGAGCTGGCGACGAGCGCCCGCGGCACGACACACGCCACCTGCGGGAACGTCATCGTCGTGCGCCCCGGCCACGCGATCGTCTCGCCCGACCAAGCCGCCGCCAACCAGGCGTGGGCCCCTCCCTGACTGGTGCCGATCACCGCGAGACGCCCCCCGTCGATCACGCCCTGCCAGACCGGTTCGGCGGCGACGAATGCAATCTGCTCGGCGAGATCGTGCCGCTCCGCCGGCCCCCACAGGGTCGACCCTTCGTTGGCGTGCCCGCTATTGGCAACCAACGCCTGCCCCTGACCGCGCACGTCGTAGCTCCATACCGCGTAGCCCTGCTCCGCCAACAGCGTGCGCAAGCCCGGTTCGTCGAGCCTCGACCCACCGAGCGGGTGCACGTACACGACCAGCGGCCACCCGCAGGCGGGTGCTGGCACATTCGGCAACAGCAGCGAACCGAAACTCTGGTAGCCGTCCGAATAGCTCACCGACACCGTCGGCGTGTAGTCGATCGGAAACCCTCCCGGCGGCGGCGTCGGACGGCCACACTGCGCCGACAAACCTGCTGCCATGAGATAGGCCATCGCGAATGAGACGGGGTGCATGCCGCGCGGGACCATACCGCACGAATGGGCCTGCGGGCTACGAGGGCGCCGACGTCGAATGAGCCCTGCGCAATCAGCATTCCTCCGGAACGTTCTTGGAAACACCTCCCACCGAAACCGCAGTCCGGATACTACGCCGCAATGCATCGGATCCTGGCCTACATCGTCACCGCCTCTGCCCTGCTGCTGTCGGCTCCGACGCCGTCTCAGCAGCCGCTGACCCTCGAACGCGTGCAGGAGATCGCCGCACGCGCCGCCGAACGCTTCGAGCCGATCGGGTTCGCGCTGTCGGTCGTGCAGGACGGTGACGTGCTCGCCGAGGTCGCGTTCGGCGCGCTCGGCGATGGTCGGGAGATGACGCCGACGTCCCTGTGCAACATCGCGTCGTGCAGCAAGGCGTTCACCGCCGCGGCGGTTGCGATGCTCGTCGAAGAGAAGCTGTTGGACTGGGACGACCGCGTGGCCGAACACCTGCCCGAGTTCCGCATGAGCGACGCCTGGATCACCTCGCGCATGACGATCCGCGACCTGCTGTGCCATCGCTGCGGACTGAAGACGTTCGCGGGCGACCTGCTCTGGTACGGCACCGATTACACCGACGACGAGGTCATCCGGCGCATGGCGAAGCTGCCGATCACGCAGGAGTTTCGCGCCGACTTCGGCTACCAGAACCTGATGTACCTGGTCGCCGGCAAGATCGTCGAACGCAAGACCGGCAAGACCTGGAGCGAGTTCGTGCAGGCAAGGCTGCTGACCCCGCTCGGCATGCAGAACAGCCGCCCGGCCGCGCAGGAGCTTCCGGACGACGCCGAACGCGCGCTGCCGCACATCGATGGCGAGGTCGTCCCCGATCACGAGTTCGTCGCGTGCAAACCGGCCGCGGCGATCTACTCGTCGGTGCACGAACTGACCGCATGGATGCGCATGCTGCTCGGCGGTGGCGCCTGGCACGGGCGGCAATTGCTGACGCCGGCCGTCTTGATGGAGATGTGGCGGCCGCACACCAACCTGGCGCGGAACGGCTCGGGCGCCGGCACCGAGGATTTCCGCAGCTACGGGCTCGGCTGGTTCCTGTCGCTCGAACGGGGCAAGAAGGTCGTCGAACACGATGGCGGCATGCCCGGATTCCTCAGCAAGGTGTCGTTGATGCCGGCGGAGAAGTTCGCGTTCGCGGTGCTCAACAACTCGAACGACGGCGTGCTCAACGAGGCGATCAAACGCGCGCTCTACACGGAACGCGCCGGCGGCGACGGCCTCGCGGTCGTGGACCGGTTGGCGCAGATCAAGCAACGCATCGACCGCCGCAACGCGGCCGCCGTCGCGGCGCGCGAAGCGAAGCGCCGCACCGGCACCCACCCGTCGCACGAACTCGCGGCCTACGCCGGCGACTACCTCGATGCCATCTACGGGCCGGCCCGGGTGACGCTCGGCGACGACGGCACGCTGTCGCTCGTACTGCTGCCGGCCCAACGCCGCCTGTTCGGCACGATGCACCACTGGCACGACGACACGTTCCGCGTCGACTTCCCCGACAAGTTCCTGCCGTTCGCCCTGGTGTCGTTCGAGCTGAACTCGGCGAGCGAAGTCGTCGGCATGCACATCGATTGCCCGATCGCCGATTTCGACTTCGGCGCGCTCGACTTCCGGCGGCAGGACTGACGGTCAGCGCGCCGGGCGCAGCGCCGCCGCGACGTGCGCGGCCAGGTCGTCGGTGCTGGCGCCGACGACGACACGCTCACGGGCGATGCCCAGCCCGGTCACGAACGGCACGTCTTCGTCGGCGGCCACGTGCACGCTCGCGCAGGTCTGTAGGCTGGCGATACAAAGGTCTGTGCGGTTGACCAGATCCAGGCTGCGGGGTCGACGCCGCCACGAGGTCGTGCAGCACCACCGGCAGCGTCCGGCGTCGTGCCACCGCGTGCAGACGCGCCGGTCGCGATCGAACAGATCCCCGCGATGGCAAACCAGCTCCCGGCCGCGCACGACCGCGAACGTCGGGCTGCCGAGACGGTCGGCCAGCCACAGCAGGTTGGGTGAGCCGTGGCCGCCGAGCCCAAAGTGCACCACGGCACTGAGCGGCTGCTCGCGCAGGCACTCGGTCAGTGCGCGCTCGAGCGGCGCGTCGACGAGGCTCTTCTGCACCTGATCGAGGCGCAGGTGGGCACGTTCGCGGCACGGAAACACCTGCAACCCACGTTCGGCCGCCGGGACCGGCTGCCCCGCGTGCAGCGCAACCAGCCAGCGCACCCACGCCGAGCGCGCGACCGCCGCGCGCGCAAACGCCGCGGCCTGCTCGTGGCTCCAATGCGGCTGCCCCCCGGATCCGGGCGAACTGACGACGACGACTTGCACGCGCGCACGGTATCGCGACGAACGCCACCCGTCTCGCGCCGTTGCAC
>DRKG01000128.1 GCA_011051855.1 bacterium
AGCCCGAACGACCGCCGGCGCGGTGCCAATAGACGATCCCGGCGGCATCGTGCACGTGGAAGGACTTGTACTCGCAGCCGTCGCGATCGAAGTGGATGCGGCCGTCGGTCAACACGCCATCGACGTCGAGCAACAAGAGCTCGATGCGCTGCAGCGCCGCGTCATCGGGGCGCTGGCGGCCTGGTTGCGGAATGGCGCTCATCCGATCTTGAGGTTGAGCAGGTCCTGCACGTCGAGCAGGCCGAGCAGTTTGCCGTCGTCGTCGACAACCGGTAGCTGGTCGATTTCGAACTGATGCAGCAGCGCCAACGCCTCGAGCGCAAACGTGTCGGCTGCGATCGACCGAGGGTTCGGCGTCATCGCCTCGTCGATGCGTCGCTCGCGCGGGTTCGATAGGCCGTTCTCGATCAGTCGCCGCAGGTCACCATCGGTGAAGAATCCGACCAGCTTGCCGTTGCCGTCGACCACGCTGGTCGCGCCCGGTCGCCCCGACGTGCGCGTCATCACCTCGATCGCCTGCATGACGGTCGCGGTGTCTTCGACGCACGGGTTGCGATCACCAGTGCGCATCAGTTCACCGACCTTCATCAACTTGCGGCCGAGATCGCCGCCGGGATGGAAGCGGGCGAAATCCTCGGGGCCGAACTGACGCCCCTCCTGCACTTCGAGCGCCAGCGCGTCGCCGAGCGCCAGCATCGCGGTGGTCGAGGCGCTTGGGGCGAGGCCGTGCGGCCCGGCTTCGTCGATGCGGCCGAGTTCGAGCACGTGATCGCTGTGGCGGCCGAGGGTCGAGTCGGCGGACTGCGTGACCGCCACCAGCGTGGCGCCACACGACTTCACGTGCGGCAGCATCACCAGCAGTTCCTCGGTTTCGCCCGACTTGGAGAACGCCAGCAGCAGATCGCCGTCGTCGACCCGGCCGAGGTCGCCGTGGATCGCTTCGGCCGGGTGCAGGAAGATCGACGGCGTGCCGGTGGAGGCGAACGTCGCCGAGACCTTCTGCGCGATGAAGCCGGCCTTGCCCATGCCGGTGGTGACGACGCGGCCGGACAAGCCCAGGATCAAGTCCAGCGTGCAGAGGAACGGCTCACCGAGGCCGTCCGCGACCTGGCGCACCGCCGCCGCTTCACACTCGATGATCCGGCGAGCGCGTTCGATGCGTGGGTCCATGCAGGGGGCAGAGCGTAGCACGCCCCTGCGGCGGGCACAGCGTCAGCTCACGGGTTGCCGATCGTGAAGCGCCACGCCGGGGTCAGGTCGATCGGGAAGGACAGCGGCGAGGTCGGGTCGAGCACTACGCCTTGCGTGAAGAACTGGGCTCCGGCGGCGCTCGGGGTGTTGGGAAGGTTCCAGGTCAACGTGCCCGCACCGCCGGTGAGGTTGACGGTCAGCGCGACGTCGAGGCTGACCAGCAGGGAGCAGGTCGGGGCGCCGATCGACGTCAGGTCGAGCGGAAGCGGCACGCCGTTCCAGAGTGTGTCGGAGACGCCGAACACCATCAGGCCGATGGCGGCGGCCGGCGAGGCGTCGACGATCTCCTGGTGGAAGGGTCGGCTCGTGTAGGGCAGGTTCTTCGGCACCGTGCGGACGCCGGCGGTGACGAAGCAGCCGATGCCGAACTCGCTCGCCGTCGCCGGTTGCACCGGGCCGTAGGACCAGGTCTGCAGGAAGCCGCTGAACGTCGAGGAGCCTCCGGCGACGAGCATGCGGTTGTTGACGGGATCGAACGCCGCAGCCGTGCCATTGCGCGGCGTCGGCCCGACAGTGGTCGGGGTGCGTTGCGTCCAAGTGCCGTCGAACTCGAGCGTGTCGCCGAGGTCGGTCAGCACCCCGTTTGCGATGTTCAGGCCGCCGAACAGCATCACCACCTGCCGCGTCGGATCGTAGGCGAGCGCCTGATCGCACAGCGTCGTGGGCAGGCTGGCGCGCTGAGTCCAACTGCTGCCGTTCCACGTCCACGTGTCGGCGACGGTCGCCTGGTTGGCGGTCCGATAACCGCCCGCGAGCACTACGTAGCCGTTGGCGGAGTCGTAGACCATGCGGTGTGCGCCGCGCGGCGACGGACCGGTGTTGGCGCGCAACGTCCAGTCGCTGCCGTCCCATTCCCAGGTGTCACCGCGGTCGGCCTGGCCCGGACCGAAGCCGCCGAACATCACCACGACTTGGCGAGCGGCGTCGTAGGCCATCGCCGCACCCGCACGGGAACTCGGCAGCGTCGCCGGCGACATCGCCGTCCAGTCGGTTCCATCCCAGGTCAGCGTCTGGTTGAGGAACGTGCCGCCGTTGACGCCGCCGAACATCACCACGACTTGGCGAGCAGCGTCGTAGGCCATCGCCGGCCGCCCGACCGGCACCGGTGGATTGGCCGGGTTCATGGTCGTCCAGGTCGTGCCGTTCCATTCCCGGGTGGCGCCGAGCGCGATGCCGTTGCTCTCGCCGCCGTAGGTCACCAGGACGTTGCGCACGGAGTCCCAGGCGGCGCCGCCGTTGGTGCCCGGTGGGTTGCCGGTTGCGAGGAGTTGCCAGTTGACCTGGGCGGTGGCGGTGGCCGCCGGGAGCAACAGGGCGAAGGACAGCGAGCGCAGCGGAAGTGTGGTCATGGCAATGAGCAGCGAAGGGTGAGGGGTTTCCGGACACGCACAGTATTCGGTGGCCGGACTCTGGTCACAGGGGGGTGGGTGTTACCCTGGCCCGCTGCTTGCATAGCGGGGAAAACCTCCCACCGAGTGCTTCGGTGGCCCGTCCCATGGCCCGTTCTCGCTACGCTCTCCACACAATGGGGCTCTCCCACAGAAGGTCTGGGCCTTGGTCCGTCCTCTGCTGCGTCCTGCTGACCGTCACCTGTGCCGTGGCGCAGTCGGTCCGCGTGCAGGCCGGCCCCGATCCGTACACCGGCGGCAAGCCGGAGGCTTTGCGCAAGCTCGGCTACGTGTCGCTCGGGCCGTTCCCGCTCGGCAGCGGCTATGACACTCGCTCCGTCGAGAGGCTGCTCGGCACCGAACCGCTGGTCTGGATCGAGACCGCGCACTTTCGCCTCGGTGCGGCGCTGTCGGCGGTGCCGTTGAAGGGGCGGCAGGAGTGGAGCAAGGAGTGGAAGGCATTGGTCCGGGCCGAGCTCGAGGAGTTGCGCCACAAGCTCCCGAACCTGAAGAAGCGCGTCAAGACGCTCGATCCGTGGCTGCGTGCGCATCTGTTCGCGCATCGGCTCGAGCGGCTCTATGCCGATGTGCTCGGCAACCTCGGATGCACGGACGAGTCGTTTCCGCAGAGCGCCGACGATCCGGCCAGCGAGGGTTTCCGGGGACTCGGGCCGTATCTCGGAATGCGCGAGAAGTTCGTCGTGCTGCTGTTCGACAAAGGCTCCAGCCAGGCCCGCTACACCAAGCAGTGGCAGGGTCGCGAGATCGCCCAGCCGATCCGCTACCACGACCAGCAGTTCGGCTGCATGTTCTGGAGCGGCAGCCAGGAGACCGCCGAAGGGTTGTTCCGTATCGACCTGGCGCTCTATGCGCACGTCACGTTCAACGTCGCGCACAACCTCTACACCTGCTATCGCTCCTATTGCCACGACCTGCCGCCGTGGCTGGTGACCGGCCTCGCCCATTGGCATGCGCGCAAGGTTTCGCCGCGGTTTCCGACCTACGATCGCCGCAGCGACGACGACACCGATACGCGCAGCGTGTTCTGGGACTGGCCGTCGCGGGTCAAGGGACTGGTCAAACACGACGTGTTCGAACCGCTCGAGCGCCTCATCGACCGCGACAATGCCGGCGAGTTTGGCATCGAACAGCACATGCAGGCATGGGCCTTGGTGGACTTCCTGATGGCGACCCGCAAGCGGCAGTTGTCTTGCTTCCTGCACCGACTGAAGGATCCGTTCCACGAGCGCCGCAAGATGCCGAGCCGACAGGAACTCGCGACCCGCCAGCACGACGCGCTGCGCGAAGCGTTCGGCATGGGCCCGGCCGAACTCGACGTCGAATGGCGCGCCTACGTCAAGGAATCGAAACCCAAACGGCGGCGCTGATCGGCGCCGCTCCTCCCTCAAGTGCCTTACCCCAAGACCCGAAGCGCTCGCGCTTCCCAACCAAACGGAGCCGTCATGCCCCGCACCATCACCGTTACCAAGATTCTCGTCAGCGGACTCGCGCTGACCTCCTTCGCCGCTGCGCAGTGTCCGCCGCCGGGGGGCTACCCGCTGCCTGCCGGGCTTGAGAACGGTCCGGTCAGCGGCCCTGCCGGCCCGGTGACGCCGAGGCCGGCCGCGCCGAACACGCCGCGGCCCGCCAGCCCGGCGGCACCGGCTCCGGCCGGCCCGTCGACGCCACGCCCGGGGCCGAGCGTGTCCCGGCCGACGACGCCGCGCGGAACGCCTGCGACGACGCCGCGCGGCGGGCCAACCACCCCGCGCGGCATGCCGATCTCGTTCGAACGCGGATCGACTTCGAAGAAACGGCTGAAGATCGACTGGGTGCACCCGGTGCCGCCCAAGCGCGACGGCAAGGAGACGGCGGCCGCCGGCCCGATGCCGCTCGCCGACGCCCTGGACATCCTGTGGGCCGACGACGACGGCCGTCCGCTGTTGGTGCTGCGCGAGTGCCCGCTGTGCCAGGGCAGCGACGGCGCTCTGCTCAGCCGGTCGCTCAAGAACGACAAGACCTTGCTGCTGACCAAGTGGTTCCGCACGGTCAAGCTGCCGGCACACGTCGCCGAACGCGGCCACGAGTTCCACAACGTGTTCGCCAGCTACGGCTTCGAGAAGGGCTGGCCGCACTTCTTCCTGCTCGCCGACCGCGACGCGGAGCCGGTCCAGTTCACCGGCACGCAGACGCAGTCGCAGTTGTGGAAGGCGATGTACGACGTGCTCGAACAGCGCTACGCCAAGAATCCGCAGCGGCAGGTCAAGAAGTGGCTGAAGCTGCTCGACCGCTATGACTCGATCGATTCGCGCCGTCGCGCTCTGCAAGAGGAGTTGCTCGCCGTGCGCGCCGAGAAGGGCCCGAAGTCGAGCAAGGCAAAGAAGCTGATGGCCAAGATCGAGAAGCTCGACTTGGAGCGGGCCAAGGTCGAAGCCGAGGAGAAGAAGGTGCGCGACCTCGGCCTGCTGAAGCCGACCAAGGCGCCGGCGCCCTCGCGCCGAGCGGTCGGCGCGCGCTGATCGCTCAGGCGCCGTCGATCGCCGGCATCGTCGCGGCCAGCAGCGCCCGTTCGAGGTCGTTGCTGGTCGCGCGCGCGAACGGTTCCTCGTCGACGTAGCACCAGCGTCCCCACAGCTCGGCGGAACCGAGCGCCTGTGGAAAGTGCGGCGTCGGGGTCTCGATCCGGCGCGGGGCGACCCAGGCGGTGTCGCCGGCGACGACCACGTTCCAGGTGGCGGTCATGCGCGCGTCGGCGAGTCGCAGCAGGGCCGCGGCGACCGCGTCGATGTCGCCACGTGCCCCGACCAGGCAGAACGGCAGCCGCTTGACGAGCAACTCGCAGCCGTCGGGCACGTCGATCGGCGCCGACCGGAACGCCCGCTCGGGCAGGTCCGCGAGGAAGGCTGCCCGTTCGCCGACCAGGTGCGCGTGGGCGCGCGCGATCGTGGCCGCCGCGCCGATGTTGTTCAGCAGCACGCTGCCGCCGCTGTCGCGCGCCCAGCGCAGAGCCGCCCGCCAGAATGCGCGATCGGGCTCGCGGGCGGCCTCGGTGCGCCACAGGATGCGCTGATCGCGCGCGAACGGGTAGCGGTTGGGCGTCAGCGCGAGGCCGTCCGCCTGCCAGCAGGCCTCCTCCCCGACGATGCGTTCGGCCGGGCTCGGTGAGAACGCGGGCCGCTCAGCCCGCACGCGGCCCGGTCGCGCCCGACGGGCGGGCACCAGCACCAGTTCGACGGTCGCGCCGAACAGCGGCAGTTCGCGCCGGGCGACCGGCGCGAACGGCACCAGGTCGTCGGTCGCCTCGAGCGGGAGTTGCACCATCGCCCGGTGATCAGACAGCAGGGGCCACCTGCCCTCAACGCCTGGCCGGCGGCAGGTTTGCCCATCGTCCGCTGCGCCGCTACGTTCATTGCCTGCTCGCCCGTTCGGACCCCCCTCACGATCCCGAGAGTAACCTTGCGCATCGTCTTCTTCGGTAGCAGCGACTTCGCGATCCCGTCGCTGAAGGCGCTCAAGGACGGCGGCTTCGCCCCCGATCTGGTCGTCACCAAGCCCGACGCGCCGCGCGGCCGCGGGCGCAAGATCTACGACGCCGAGGTCAAGCTCGCCGCCAACGAGCTCGACCTGCCCTGCGCGCAGCCGGTCGATCCGCATTCGCCCGAGTTCGTCGCGGAGCTCGAGCGCCTGCAGCCCGACGTCGGCGTGGTGATCTCCTACGGCGTGATCCTGAAGCCGGAACTGATCGGCCTGCCGGCGCAGGGCATGATCAACGCCCACGCTTC
Organism: bacterium; assembly: GCA_011051855.1. GTDB lineage: Bacteria > Planctomycetota > UBA1135 > UBA1135 > UBA2386. The sequence continues at coordinate 6,422 of DRKG01000128.1, forward strand.
GCTGCTGCCGCTCTACCGCGGTGCGGCGCCGATCCAGCGATGCCTGCGCGACGGCCACAGCGAGACCGGCGTGACGATCATGAAGATCACCGAGGAACTCGACGCCGGCGACGTGATGCTGGTCGAGAAGACCGAGATCGGTGCTACCGAGAACGCTGGTGCGCTGCGGGCGCGGCTGGCCGACCTGTCGGGCAAAGCCTTGGTCGCAGCATTGCAGCAGATCGAGGCGGGCGAGGCCAAGTTCACTCCGCAGGACCACAGCAAGGCGAGCTATGCGCCGAAGGTCGAGAAGGAGCACGGCGTGATCGACTGGAGCCTGCCGGCGACCGAGATCGACCTCCTGGTGCGCGCGATGACGCCGAAACCGGGCGCGCAGACGCGCCTGGGCAACAAGCGGTTCATCGTCATCGAGGGCACCGTCGAACAGGATCTCTACGGCATGGGCATTCCGGGCGCCCTGCAGTCCTCCGGCGAAGAGGGCATCCGCGTCTGCACCGGGAAGGACCTCTACCGCATCACCCGCATCAAGCCCGACAACGGCCGCAACATGACGGCCGGCGAGTTCGTGCGCGGCCACCAGATCGCGCCCGATGCGCGCTTCGGATAGGCCGCTCCATTGGTCAGTGCGCGAGGTCTGGCGCTGCACGCGCTGGTGGCGCTCGAACGCGGTCGCAGCGAACGGCTGAAGAGCGCGCTCGACGGCCGGGGACTCGCGGGGCGCGAACTGGCGTTCGCCTACGAACTGGCGCACGGTGTGCTCCGGCGCGAGCGCTTGCTCGACGCGGTGTTGGCGGGATTCGCCCATCGCGGGCTGCCGAAGGATCCCGCGCTGCGCACCGTGCTGCGGCTCGGCGCCTACCAACTGCTGTTCGTGTCGGGCATGCCGTCGCACGCGGCCGTGCACGAGACCGTGGCGTTGGCCCGCAACAACCGAGGCTTTGCCAACGCGCTGCTGCGCCAGCTCGCGCGGGCCATCCGGGCGCGATCTGCCGATTCCGCCTGCGAGCGCACGGAGTTGGCGCTGGCCGGCGATCGGTCGCTG
>DRKG01000129.1 GCA_011051855.1 bacterium
AGCGAGGGCACACAGAGAGCGCCGAGACGGGCGTAGCCGAAGAACAGAGAGCCCGTGACCGCCTTGGCACCGAGCCAGCAGCACCACGGCGAGGCGCCGCGTGTGGAGCGCGCGCGCCACAGCCCGCAGCCGTCGAGCAGCAGCAGGGCGAGTCGCCAGAACGGCGCGGCGGGGCCGTCGGCGGTGGCGAGGTCGACCGGCTCGCGGACGGCCGCCGTCCCCATCGGCAGGTTGTAGCTGCCGATGCCAGTGGCTGCGCCGCGCCAGGCGAGCAGGAGCTTCGCGCCGATCAGCCTGGCTGCAGCGAGCGGGTGGGATGCCATCCAGGTGAGCCCGAGCCGGTAGCCGTGCTCGACGGCGGCGAGGTGCGGCGGGTATTCGAGCACCAGGTCGCCGCCGCGCGGCAGAGCCTCGTCGATTCCCGGCGGCCAGATCGCCGATCCTTCCGCCAAAGGTGGGAGGCGGTCGAGCGCCGCCCGCGTGAAGCCGCCGGTGGACTCCGGTGAGTTGGCGAGGAAGAAGTTCAGCGGGCCGTAGAGGACCAGCAGCGGCGTCGCCAGCGGTTCGGGCATCGCGTCGTAGGCCTCTCGCACGACGGCGAGGTCCGCTGCCCGCACACGCGCGGCGCCGCGCGCGCGCATGGTGTCGTCGACGAACCGGAAGGTCATCAGCCGCGCGAACGCGGGCACCTCGGCGAGTGCCCGCACCGCGGCGGGATCCCAGGGCAACGCCCCCGGTAGCGGCAGTGGCGGCGGTTCGTTGCCGGGGAAGCCACGCGTGTTGGCGACGTGGATCTGCTTGTCGGCGTGCCACTGCCAGGGTGCGAGTGTGATCGCCAACGCGCCGAGTGCGACCCCGATGGTGCGCGGCCAGGACGGCCATCGCCGCAGCGCGATCCATCCGATCTGCAGCCCGACGAACGCGAGGTGGTCGACGCGGAACAGGCACGCCGCCGCCTGCAAGACTCCCCAGCGGGCGGCGACTGTGGCCGTCGGCGCCGTGCGCAGCCTGTCGACGTCGCCGACCGACAGCGCGAACAGGAACAGATACGGGATCTCCGAGTGCACGCCGTTGCCGAGCTGCACCAGACTCGACGACACGGCGACGATCGCGCCGGCGGTGACCGCGATTCGTGCGGTGACGATCGCACGCAGTGCCCGGTAGCAGAGCGGCGCCACCAGGGCTCCGAGCACGACCAGCAGGCCGCGCAGGAGCCAGAACGACTGGCCGTCCGACAGTGCGTCGGTCAGCCATGCCATCGCCGGCGGGCGGAAGGGCAGCAGCCACTCGATGCTACGAAGATGGTCGTGTGCGTAGCGCTGCCACACCGGCGCATCACCCAGGTAGTTGGCGGTGCTGGGGGCGCCGCCGTCGCCCCCGCCGAGCCACGCTGCGGCGCGCGTGCCGAGCGCGAGGCCGAACAAGAGAAGGCCGTGGCGCACTGGCTTCGTGGTCGTCAACCGGTAACGGCGTGCGGCGCCGGTGGTTCGAGGGCGGGGCGTCGGTGGTCGGGTACGGTCATTCGCAGAAGGTTACCAGGTGCGGATCCGGGGCCAGGATCGATTCGTACTGCGCAAGGCTGCCGTGCCGGCCGTCCGGGTCGAGCTGGCGATAGCGCGCGTACTTCGCTTCACGGTCCGCCTGGCGCGACCAGCCGAGGTGTTTGAGGCGGAGGTCGCTGTTGCAGGTGCGCAGGCCGTCGACGGCGATCGGCCAGCGTCCGCAGTGTTGCGCGGTCGCGCGGAACGCGTCGTCCATGTCCGGCAGCACGCGCACCAGGAACCTCCGGAAGGTGTGGTGTGCGCTCCACAGCTCGTCGTCCCGGTAGCAGCTCTCGTTCCAGAAGTCGTAGAGGCGGAACGCGATCGCATCGAAGGCGTCCTGATCGACCAACGAACGCAGCTCGTTGCGCATGCGCGCCTCGAACATCTCGTCGGCGTCGAGGCACAAGACCCAGTCGGGGCGCAGGGATCGCGCCAGCTCCCACTGCTTGCGGCGCAGGCGGTGCTCGTCGTGGAAGCCGGATTCGCCGAGCTGCACGATCGTGTGCGGCACGTCGCGCAGGACCCGTTCGCAGACGGCGACCGTATCGTCGGTGCTGCCATCGTCGACGATCAGCACTTCGTCGACGTAGCTCGCCGCGTCGCGCAGCACCGTCTCGAGAAAGCGATCCGCTTCATTGCGCACCAGCATCGACAACAGCACGTGGTTGCCGTGTGCCCTGCGGAACGTCGGCAACTCGAGCTCGTCGGCGAGCCGCTGGAGTTGCATCTCGGTGATGCGCGGCGTGCCGTCGCCGTCGTGCCGCACGGTTGCCAGCACGCCGAGGTCGTCGCGGAACGGCGCGCCGTCGATGGAGCCTTCGCGCACCATCGTGGCGCCGACCGTCATGCCACCATCGTCGAGGTCGCGATAGCTGGCGCTCACGACGTGGGTGCGAGTCACCACCTTGGCGCGCCGGGCGTGGGCGACGTTGGCTTCCGCACTCGCGAGCAGCTCCGCGCGCAGTGCGCCGCCGAACAACTGCAGCCCCTCGTCGCCGCGCATCGTCTCGTAGTGGGTCGTGCCCCAGGTCGCCAGCCCTTCGCGCACGGCCAGCAACGTGTCGACGCGGCGCCGCTGATCGGCGCGCACCGCGCGGTAGGATTCGACCTTCTCCAACTCGCTTTCGCGGTAGATATGCACCGGCGTGTAGTAGGTGTCGGCGTGCAGGCGCAGGCCGAGCGCGGCCGCGCGCACGCAGAAGTGCCGGTCTTCGCCCCAGAAGCTCAGGTTGGGGATCCTGGCGAAGCTGACACCGGTCATCAGCGCGCGCCGGCTGATCAGGGTGCACGCGCCCAGCCCGCCGACCTCGTAGAGTCCGGGCCGCAGCAGCTTGTGGAAGAACTCCATCTTGCGGCGTTCGATCTCGTCTTCGTCGAGCTGTTCGTCGCGCCGCTGATGGTGCAGCGTGTAGACGTCGAGCAGCCACACTTGCGGTCGGTCGGGCTGGGTCGGGTGCCAGCGGGTCCAGAAGACTTCGGCGACGATGTCGCAACCGCGCCCGATCAGGTGGCGCAAGGTCGCCGGGTGCAGCACCAGGTCGCTGTCGATCAGGAACACCGCGTCGTGCCCGCTGGCGCGCCCGAGGTCGAGCAGTCGGTCCTTGTAGCGCGCGACCTTCCAGATCAGCTCGTCGTTCCAGACGTGGCCGAACTCGTCTTTGACGTAGTCCGCTTCGAGGTCTTCGCCGGCGAGCAGCGTCGTCGGCTCCAGGCGCGCGAACGCGCGCAGTAGATCCTTGCTCTCGGCATCGATGTTGTCGTCGACGAACGCAAACGCGACCTCGAGGCCGGTGCGGTCGAGTTCGGACAACGAGCGCAGGAACTCGCGCAGGATGTCGGGTTCCTGTCGGACGGGTGCGCCAATGAGGATCTTCCGCATGTCTCGAACCTGTCGTCGCGCTACGAGCGGGCTCCGACCGGGGTCAACACGTCGCGCGGCGCGTCGCGGCGCGCGCGCTCGCGCACGGCGGTCGAGCTGATGCCCTCGGTGTAGGGCACGTAGATCAGCGTGATGTCGCGCTCGTCCAGCCACTCCTGGGTGAACATCATCTGCGCGTAGTAGTCGCGCCGTGCCCAGTCACTGCCGATGACGATGAAGTCGGGCGCGACCTGTTCGAGCACGATCCTGCTGTCTTCGTCGCCGACGTTTTCGACGACTTCGTCGACGTGGCGGCAGGCGGCAAGCACCGCGGCTCGGTCGCGGTAGCCCAGCATCGGCGGTCGTTGTTTGTAGCGCGCGATGAATGCGTCGTTGTTGAGTCCGACCACGACGCTGCCGTCGGGGCCGGCGATCTTGCGGCATTGCCACAGCAGGTTGACGTGGCCGCGGTGCAGGACGTCGAACGTGCCGCCGGTATAGACGCGGCGGCCGCGTCGGGGGATTCCGTTCATCGCAGGATCTCCAGTTTGCCGAGGTCGATGCGCCGCGCGCGCAGCGCGAGGTCGACCAGGTTGTCGCCGAGCAGGAACTCCGGCACCCAATGGCCCGTCAGCCGATCGAGGCGCGAATAGCACGATGCGTAGAGGTGCAGGCTGCGCGGCGTGCCGGCGGCCAGGAAGTCGAGGTGGGCGGGGTTCTGATGCTTCCAGGTAAGCGGTTTGACGGTGCCTTGATCGAGCGACAGCAGCACCTCACGGCCGGCGGGCACGGCATCGTCGGGCCAGGCTCGCCCGAGCAGGACGTCGGTGCGCAGCGCCAGCACCGCGTCGTACTCTTCGCGGCGGGCGGCCAGCGCGGTCGCAATCTGCAGGCTGTAGAGCATGCTCATCACGCGCTTGGGAGGGATGTGGTTGGGCGCTGGCTCGAGGTGTGGGAAGGCCTCGGGTGAGAACGCTCGTTGCGGTTCGTAGACGTGCTCGCGCGGCTCGTAGAGCGCGAGCAGCTCGGCTTCTTCGGGGGCCGCCGGAGTCTCGATCGTGAACCGGCTGTTGCTGGTCAACGTCACGTCGTCGCCGGTCGGTCGCCACAGGTGGAAGAACACGTCGGCGTCGCCCGGCAGCTTGTCGCGATTGGCTGCCAGCGTTGCCGCGCACTGGCGCGGCTGCCCGAAATACGTGATTGCCCACCTCGTGGTCATGACCCTCTCGCCGATGGCATCGGCAGAATGGCGGTGCCGGCTTGAACCAGCGGTCAGGTCACTTCGGACATGAAGCGCCGCGCGCGCGCGATGCGGATGCTGCCGTCGGGGTGGCGATCGCTGCGGGGAAGACCCTGGCTCCAGTCCGGGCCGTTGAGACCCTCCCAGCCCAGGTGCTCGACAAACGACGTGCGCGTGCAGCAGATCGGCCAGCCGCGCTCTACGCACGCTGCTGAGTAGCCGCGATCGACTGCCGGATGGCCTTGCATTGCTGCCACCAGCTTGCGCGAGATTAGCGCGGCGAGGAAGCCGATCGAGTGCTTGTGGAAGAAGCGCGAGTCACCGAAGTCGATGTCTTCGTCGGATTCCTGGTTGAACAGGCAGCCCATGCCCATGTCCGGAAACCGCTCGATCATCTCGCGCACCTTGGTGAACGCCCACGGGTGTACGACCGCGTCCGAGTCGAAGTTGAGCAGGAAGTCGTGCTCG
>DRKG01000130.1 GCA_011051855.1 bacterium
ATACCGCCCGGACACGCGCGCGAACGGGTTGGGTCGCGCGGGCGGCGACGCGTCGGCCGCCGGCGCCGGCTCGCGCACCACCGCCGGCTGGCGATCGTCGGCCGCGGGACGCGGTTCCGGCACCGACGGGCGCCCGTCCGGCGAGAACAGTGACGGCGATCCCTGCGGAAAGCCCGAGCGCGCGCGCGGCAGCTCCGGCCGCACCTGCACCGCCCCCGCACTGCAAGCCTCGCTGCGCGCCATCGGCAACGTGCGCGCCTGCAGCGCCGCGCGCACGGTCGCGTGCAGGCAGCCGGCGACCTTGCGTGCATCGACGAATCGCACTTCGGCCTTGCGCGGGTGGATGTTCACGTCGACCTGCTCGGGCGGCAGCACGATCTGCAGCACGTAGACCGGGAACCGCCCTCCCATCAGGAACTCGCGGTAGGCCTGGCGCACCGCGTGCAGCGCGCTCTTCTCGCGCGCCATGCGGCCGTTCACGTAGGTCAGTTCGAGGCGGCCGTCGCGCCGAGCGAGGTCCGGTTCGCCGACGACGCCCTCGACCTTGAGGCCGTCGAACTCGCGCGCCACCGGCAGCAGTCCGCCGCCCAGTTCGCGCCCGAAGCATTGCTGCACGCGTTCGGCCAGCGTCACCCCGCGCGGCAGGCGCAGCAGCTCCTTGCCGTCGCTGACCAGGGTGAAGTCCACGTCGAGGCGGGCGAGACCGAGTTCGGCGACCAATTGCTGCACGCGGGCCCGTTCGGCGTGCGGCGCCTTCAAGAAGCGCCGCCGCGCCGGCACGTTGAAGAACAGATCGCGCACCTCGATGCGGGTCCCGGCCGGGCAACCGCACGGTTGCGGTTCGCTCTCGACGCCACCGTCACAACGCACCTCCCAACCCTCGTCGCCGTCCTGCCGGCGGCTCTGGATGCGCACCCGCGCGACCGCGCCGATCGAAGCCAGCGCCTCGCCGCGGAAGCCGAGGCTGGCGATGTGCTCGAGATCGTGCACGTCGGCGAGCTTGCTGGTCGCGTGGCTGGCGAACGCCAGCGGCAGATCCTCCGGGAGGAAGCCGTCGCCATCGTCGATGACCACCAACTGCTCGGCACCGCCGCCGCGCAGCTCGACCCGCACACGCGTGGCGCCGGCATCGAGCGCGTTCTCGATCAGTTCCTTGGCGACCGACACCGGCCGTTCGACGACCTCCCCGGCCGCGATCTGGTTGACCACGGCGATCGGCAGCTTCTTGATCACAGCTCGAACTCCTCGGCGGTCTCGATCGGCGCATCGTCGAACCACTGGGCCAAGAAGCGTTCCAGCAGCACCTTGGGGTCGGCGTCCATCAGTCGGCTCTTGCGTTGGCAGGCGTGCAGGGCGGTGATGCCGCGTTGCAGCCGCCTTTGGTCGTTGTTGCGCACATGGGCGACGAAGCGGTCCGCGAACTGCCGCACTCCGGCGCGGGCCGGCAGCTCGCGCACCGACACGCCGCCATCGAGCAGCACCCGGCCCTCGTAGACGCTGCCGAGCTGCCGGAACAACCAACTGGTCGTGAACGGCAGGACGCCGCCGGCGTCCATCTTGCGGCCATCCTGCTGGCGCACGCCGCGGTCGAACATCGCCGCCAGCGATCGCTGTGCCGCCCGCCGATCTCCGCCGAGCACCGCCTCGGCGAACTCGAACGGCGTCGACTCGAAGCTGACGGTCAACTTGCCGGCGAGGTCCTGCGGCGCGAGTGCCGCCGGCACGTCGCCCGCGAAGCGATCGCGCAGACGTTCGAGCTCGGACACCAGCTCGGCCGGCTGCTTGCCGACCTGCGAGATCAGCAGCCAGGCGCTGTCCGGCTGCAACGGCACCCCGAGCGCGCGACTGCACTTGACCACCCACTGGCACAGTTCGCCTTCGAGCGGGCTGCGCGAGCGGTCGTAGGGCAGATCGAACAGATCCCGGAACTCGAACAGCGCGCCGTCTGCCGCCAACTGCTTGACCAGCGTCGCCGCCGCTTTCTTGCGCTTGTCGGCCTTCGCGGCCTCGATGATCAGCCCCGAGCCGGGAGCGATCTTCGGCGCGAGTTCCGCCACCGCCACGCAGTGCTTCTTCCACCAGTTGGCGGCCCGGCGCACGACCACGAACGCCGAACGCGCGAACAGCCCACCTCCGCGCAGGTCGAGCAGTTCGGGCGCACCACCGCCACCGCCATCGTCGCCGTCGGCATCCCGGGTCTCGCTGCCGTCCACGTGGCGCAACTCGGCGTCGGCGGGCACGGCGCGCAGGAGCCGCGTCACCGCCTGCCCGCGGAAGAAGTCGCTGACACCGGTGACCAGCACCACCGCCGGCAACCCGCTCTTGGCGAGTTTCTCGACGCGCGCCAGTTCGTTGGCAGGATTCGGGACCGCCATGACCCTACAGATACAGGTCCAGGCAGCCGGTCGCGAACATCACCACCGCCAGCGTGCCGTTCGCGGTGAAGAACGCTGCCTGGATGCGCGACAGGTCGTCGGGGCGCAGCAAGCGGTGCTGCCAGACCAACAGTCCGGCGGCGAGCGCCACGCCGACCAGATAGAACGACGTCAAGGACGTCATCAGCCCGAACGCCGCGAAGCCCCCGAAGGCGAGCAGGTGCAAGGCGCGGCTGACCCACATCGCCGCCCGTCGGCCGAGCAGGACCGGCAGCGAGAACAGGCCGCGCTCGCGATCGAACTCGTCGTCCTGGCAAGCGTAGAGCACGTCGAAACCGGCCACCCACAGAGCGACCGCGGAACCGAGCACCAGCGGCGCCCCGAGGCGCGCCGAGAACGCGCCGTCGGCGGCGAACCACGCCGCCAGGGGAGCAAGGCCGAGCGCCGTGCCGAGCCACAGGTGGCACAGCGCCGAGAAGCGTTTGGCGTAGCTGTAGCCGTAGAGCCACAGCAGCGTCGGCACGCCGAGCCACAGGCACAGGGGGGCCAGCAACCAGCAGACGAGCAGGAACGCCGCGCCGGCCGCGAGCGCCAGCGCCAGCGCACGGCTGGCGGACACCACACCCGCCGGCACCTCACGGTCCTTCGTGCGCGGGTTGGCGGCGTCCAGCCGGCGGTCCGCCCAGCGATTGAACGCCATCGCCGCGGTGCGCGCGGCGACCACGGCGGCCACCACCAACCCCAGCAGGCGCAGCGACGGGACTCCGTCGGTCGCCACCAACAACGACAACAGCGTGAACGGCAGCGCAAACACCGAGTGCGACAACTTCACCAGGCTGGCGTAGGCCTGCAATCGCCCGATCGCGCCCGAGCTCACGCCTCTTCTCCCTCGTCCCAAACCGACGCGGCCTTCGGCGTCTGCCACCGCGGCACCAGATCGTGCGCGAGCCCGAGACGATC
>DRKG01000131.1 GCA_011051855.1 bacterium
GCACAGCCGGTCGAGGTCGAGTTCCCGGTGCGACAGCACCGCGCACAGGTCGGGATCCTGCAGCGCGACCAGCCGCATCACCGTGTCGGCGAGGCAGGTCTCGGCGTTGTGGCTGCCGCTGTCGAGGAACGCCGCGAAGCGGTGGGCGCCGTGCTCGTTGAGCCACGCGAGCAGGTCCCCGCGCGGCTGGTCCATCACCTCCAGCAGGCTCGGCAGGGACAGTTCGCGTTCGGGGTCCCGGTCGAGCCCGAGCAGCACGTCGACGATCAGGTCGATCGAGTTGTTGCGCCAGAAGGGGCTGTCGTGGGACTCCTTGGATTCGCTGGCCATCACCAGCGAGTTCGCGATGGCGAGCGCCGTGTTGCGCGCGATGCCGGGATCGAGCGGGTTCCAGCCGACGCTCGCGTCCGGCGCGGTCAGGTTCAACCGCAGCACCTGTGAGCGCGGCCGACCGGCGTCGGCGGCGAGGTCGCGGATCAGTTCGTACTGGTCGCCCTTGGGGTCGAACACGACCACCGAACGGCGTACGTCGGCGAGCAGCGCCTGCACGACCGGCAGGATGCCGCGCGTGGTCTTGCCGACGCCCGGTGGCCCGACCCACAGCATGTGGCGGTTGAGCAGTTCCTCTTCGAGCACCAGCCGGGCCGGTCCGTAGAGGCGGTTCTGCTCGCGGTCACGGTCTTCGACGATCGCGCGCACGTCCGCGAGTCGGATCGTGTGGGGGCGCCGTTCGGCCGGCACCGGGGGGCTCTGGTCGAGCGGCAGGAACTCGCGCAGGTCCCGGTTGGTGGCGCGGCGGCACGCGCCGAACATCGGCGAGGCGATGCTGCCGACGTAGGGCGGTAGTTGTTCTTGGTTGTCGAGAAACTCGGGATCGAAGTCCCAGCCCGAAGGCAGGGGGTCGGGAGGATTCGGCATGGATTGCGGCAGGATCGGTACGGACCGGTAGCCCGATGGGTTGGAAGGCATATGCGGCCCGCGCGCCCGACGGGCCGTGGTCGGCTTCGCGACCGGTGACGAGGAGCGGCCGGTCGCGAGTCTTGATCTACCGCATGTGCGGCGCACCCATCAAGTGGCCCCGGGTTGCCCTGCGGGCGCCGTGCGCGCGTAAGCGGCTTGCTGCGCTCGCGGTCGCGCGCACCGATGTCATGTTGGCGCGCGCGCATGCGACGACGCGCCGGCGGAGTCGTCGACCCGCTTACGGACGACGGCCGGTCGGCGAAGTTTTTTTGCGCACGCTGGGGGCCGGCCGCGATCGCGGCGCGAGGATGGGAGCATGCGATACGTCTTGATGCTGGGGTTGTCGGTCGCCGCGCTGGCGGCGCCGAACACCGCCCAACGACCGTTGTCGGGGTCGCGCCCGAACATCCTGTTCTTGTTCAGCGACGACCACGCGGCGCACGCGATCAGCGCCTACGGCTCGCGGGTCAACCAGACGCCGCACATCGACCGGCTGGCGCGCGAGGGCATCCTGTTCCGCAACAACTTCTGCGGCAACTCCCTGTGCGGCCCGTCGCGGGCGACGATCCTGACCGGACTGCACAGCCACGCCAACGGCTTCATGCGCAACGGCAACGTCTTCGACGGCGACCAGACGACGTTCCCGAAGCTGCTGCAGAAGGTCGGCTACCAGACCGCGATCATCGGCAAGTGGCATCTGTCGTCGAATCCGCAGGGCTTCGATCACTGGATGGTGCTGCCCGGGCAGGGGCAGTACTACAACCCGGACTTCTTGGTGCCGGATCCGAGCGACCCGAGCGGGCGCAAGACCAAGCGGGTGCGGTACGAGGGCCACGCGACCAACCTGACGACGAAGTTCGCGATCGAGTGGCTCGAGCAGCGCGATCCCGAGAAGCCGTTCCTGCTGATGTGCCAGCACAAGGCGCCGCACCGCAACTGGTTGCCGGCCCCCGAGGACCTGGGACTGTTCCGGGGGGAGCGGTTGCCGGAGCCCGACACGCTGTTCGACGACTACGAAGGCCGGGGCCCGATGGCCAGAGCGCAGGAGATGACCATCGCCCGGCACATGTTCCTGCACTACGACCTCTTGGTGCCGCCGGCCGACCCGAGCGAGTTGCGCGGCACCGACCGCGCGTGGCTGACGCAGCGCCAGCGCATGACGCCAGCACAGCGCAAGCTCTGGGATGCCGCCTACTCGGACGAGAACGCCGCGTTCCTGCGCGAGGATCCACAGGGTCGCGAGCGCGTCCGCTGGGCCTACCAGCGCTACATGAAGAACTACCTGCGCTGCGTCAACGGCGTCGACCGCAGCGTCGGTGAGCTGTTGGCGTGGCTCGACGCGCATCCCGACGTCAAGGCCAACACCCTGGTCATCTACAGCTCCGACCAGGGGTTCTACCTCGGCGACCACGGTTGGTTCGACAAGCGTTGGATGTATGAAGAGAGCCTGCGCATGCCGCTGTTGATGCGCTGGCCGGAGCACCTGGCGAAGGGCCGCGAGGTGCGGGCGATGACGCAGAACATCGACTTCGGCCCGACCTTCCTCGACCTGGCCGGGGTGCCGGTGCCGCCGACGATGCACGGCCGCAGCATGGTGCCGCTGCTGCAGGCCGTGGGCCGCCCCGATGCCGACGAGGTCGCGTGGCGCGACGCGATCTACTACCACTACTACGAATCGCAGGCCGTGCACATGGTGCCCGCGATGTACGGCGTGCGCACGCAGCGCTACAAGCTGGTGCGCTACTACGAACCGCAGTGGGACACGTGGGAGCTGTTCGACCTCGAACGGGACCCCGAC
>DRKG01000132.1 GCA_011051855.1 bacterium
GACGCTGACGCGCGGCCACCGCACCTCACCGACGGCTGCCAGCAGCGCGTCGGCCCGCCGCTTCCAGGTATTGGCCTTCGCGAACGCGATCCGGTCCCGCCGGCGCTGTTCGTCACCGTCGGCCAACGCCGCCGAAACCGCCGCGACGAATCCATCGTGATCGCGACCGGTACGCGCCAAATCCCCGAACTGCGCCATTTCCGGCAGATCGGTGCCGACCACCGGTTTGCCGGCGGCGAAGTACTCGTAGACCTTGACCGGATTGGTCGCCAGCGTCAGCGGCATCACCCGAAACGGCAGCAGGCAGACGTCGAAGCCGTGCAGGTAGTGGGGCAGCTCTTCGTACGGTCGCTCGCCGAGCAACTGCACGTTGGACAGCCCGCGCAGCCGCGCACCCGCCCCGACCGTATCGGCCCCGATCAGCAGCAGCAGGCAATCGGGATTGGCGCTTGCGACCGCCGCGACCAGCTCCACATCGAACCACTCGGCGATCGCGCCGAAGTAGCCGATCACCCGGCGCCCCTGCGCATCGGCGAACACCCGCTCGGGGCGGCGGGCGAAGTGCTCGAAGTCGCCGGCGTTGCGGATGGTCACGTTGGCGCGCGCCCGACTGCCGACCTCGCGTTCGAGCCAACTGCTCGAAGTCAGCACCAGATCGGCTTCGGCGACCAGTCGCTGCTCGCGTTCGATCAGCGATGCAGCGACACCACCGAAACCCTCGTGGTGATCCATGCAGTCGTAGACCACGTCCACGTTGGGCAGCACATCGGCCAGATCGGCCCAGAACGCGTGCTCGACCAGCGCCAGGCACCGCCGCGATTGCGCCGCCTGCAACCAGCCCGTCAGGCCCGCGAGCAACTCCATGCGCAACGCCGGTGTCGGCGGCTGCATGTAGATCGATGGGGCCCCGGTCGCGTGCAGGCGCAGTTGGTAGAGCGCGAGTTCCGGATCCAGCCGTTCGACCTGCACACCGGGCTCGGCGCGGTCCACCAACGACGGCGACACGAAGAACACCCGGTGGCCGCGCCGGGCGAGTTCGCGCGCCAGATGCTGCGGGCGCTGGATGCGGAAGTGCCAGTCGACGATGCCGAACACGTAGACGTCGGCCGCCGCCGGCTCCGGCAACGCCACCGCCGGCACGGCCGGATCCACCGGCGACTCGGGAGCGGCGTGACGCAGGTTGCGCCGCCGCCGCAACTCGGCGAATGCGTTGTAGGCGCGCGTGCGGGCCCGGTCGCCGATCGGCAGCACGTTCCAGACCGCGCGTGCGACCCCCATCGTCGAGCGCTTGACGAAGTGCTCGAACGGGTGGTCATCGAGGCGAGTGGCCCACAGCGACACCTCGTGCAGCTTGTGTTCGAGCTCGCCGATGCGCGCTTCGGCCGCGGTGCGGCGATGCGCCTCGGCCTCGGCCGCCTGCCGCAGCTCTTCGTTCTCGGCGCGCAGTCGCTTGCTTTCGGCGCGCGCCGCTTCCAGTTCGGCGACGCGCTCCACTTCACTGAGGCTGCGCGCCGCTTCCAGTTCGGCGACACGCCGCTCGAGCACAGACCGACTCCGCTCCGCCTCGATGCGCGCGGCCAGCTCGTCGCTGATCCGCGCCACCGCCTCCGCCTCGCTCGACGTGTAGCCCAGCGCCTGCGTCGTCCAGCGTCCGGGCACCCTCGCCGCGCCGCCCTCCACCTCACCGAGCGCGGCAAACAGGTAGCTGCGCGCCGCTGGCGGCACGATGCCGCTGCGGTGGACCTTCAGCAGCATGTCGACCGTGTCCGCCGGGCAACCCGGCAGCGACCGGATGAAGCTCTCGGTCCACGCTTCGCCCATGAAGCAGTGGCCGCGATAGCGCAAACCCGCCGCGGTGAACGCTTCGCGCAAATCGACGGTCGGCACTTCCTTGCCGAACGGCCACCCTTCGCGCACGGTCTTTTGCATGCGCCACTGCCAGTACCAATAGCAGGCCAGATTGGGCACCAGCACGAGCACGTAGCGACGGGAGCGACTCGCCATGCCGCGCAGGAACTCCGTCTGCTCCGCAGTCGTGTAGTGTTCGAGCACGCCGAGGTTGAACACCAGATCGTATGCGGGCTCCCCCGGCTGCAGCGCATCGCCCTCGACGAACGTGCCGGCGACGCCGGCCCTGTCGTACTGCGAACGCGCGTAGCGCAACGCCTCCGGCGAGAAGTCCAGCAGCGCCGTCTCGAAGCGGCCGGTCTCGGCCAACGCCAGACTCTGGTTGCCGCCGCCGCAGCCGGCTTCGAGCAGGCGGCCCCCTTCGGGCAGCAGCTCGTCGATGGCGGCGATCAGCTCGCGGTGGAACGCCGCCGTCGGCTCGTCGACGGCGTGGTCCGGCAGATCCCGGTAGTAGGAATCCCACTTCGCCCGCTCGGCCGCGCGCAGCTCGCCGGAGATCGGGCTTCCGCCGGGCGCGGACTCGGGGGCGGGGTCGGGAAGGGTCATTGCGGCAGCCGCGCACCGTAGCAAGCCGCCCCGCGGCGGTCCAGTCGGCGCGCCCGGGGCATCCGACCGGCAGCGCAACCCGCCGGCGAAGGCTTTTGCGGCCGCGGCGGTTCTGCGATCATCGCCGGTTCGCAGCATGACGAGCACCCGCACCCTGATCACGCCCGAGATGCCGGCCGGCGGCGCAGCACTCGGCCCCGGCGCGATGCTCGATGCGCTGTGGCGCCAGCGCCGCGTCACCCGCAAGCTCGGCTCGCGACAGGTGCAGATGCGTCACCGCGGCACCGTCTTCGGCGTCGCCTGGACGGTGCTCAATCCCCTGCTGCTGCTCGCCGTCTACACGCTGATCTTCACCGGCGTGCTGCAGGTCGGCGGCAGCTCGACCGCCGAGCGGATCGCGTTCGCGGTGCAGATGTTCTGCGGCATGGTCGTGTTCTCGGTGTTCGCCGACACCATCAGCAGAGCGCCGCTCCTGATCACCAGCCGCCCGAACTACGTCAAGAAGGTCGTGTTTCCGCTGGAGGCGCTGGTCACCGCCGAACTCTACGCCAGCTTGGTGCTGGGCGCCGCCAGCCTGCTGGTGCTGCTGGTCGCCGTCGCCGTCGTGCACGGCGGTTTCGCGATCACGGCGCTGGCGCTGCCGCTGGTACTGCCGCCGCTGGTGCTGCTGACGCTCGGTGCAGCCTGGTTCGTGGCGGCGCTGAGCGTCTACGTGCGCGACGTCGCGACCTCGATCGGCGTCGTCGTGACGATCCTGTTCTTCCTCACGCCGGTGTTCTGGCAGGTCGGTCAGTGGCCCGAAGACCTCCAGACCTACGTCTGGCTCAATCCGTTGGCGGTGCTGATCGAGTCGGCGCGCGACTGCCTGCTGCGCGATCGCTGGCCCGACGGCACACGACTGCTGCTGACCTACATCGAGTCGTTCGGCGTCGCCTGGCTCGGGTTCGCGTGGTTCCGCCACGGCAAGCGGGGGTTCGCGGATGTGCTCTGACGAACCGGTGCTCGTCGCCGAAGGGCTCGGCAAGTGCTACCAATCGTTCCGCCGTCCACTCGACCGGCTGCGGCAAGTGCTGTTCGGCAAACGCCGCTCGTTCCACAGCGCCGAGTTCTGGGCGCTGCGCGACGTATCGTTCGCACTCGGCCGCGGCCAGGCGCTGGGACTGATCGGCCGCAACGGCTCGGGCAAGAGCACCCTGTTGCAGATCCTCGCCGGCACGCTGCCGCCGAGCACCGGCCGCGCCGAGATCGCCGGCCGCATCGGCGCCCTGCTGGAACTCGGCAGCGGCTTCGACCCGGAGTTCACCGGCCGCGAGAACGTGCGCCTGCAGGGTTCGATCCTCGGCTTCGCCGACGACGAGATCGAGGCCCGCATCGGTGAGATCGAAGCGTTCGCGGAGATCGGCGCATTCTTCGACCAGCCGGTGCGCACCTACAGCTCGGGCATGTTCGTGCGCCTGGCGTTCGCGGTGCAGGTGATGCTGGTGCCGGAAGTGCTGATCGTCGACGAAGCGCTCGCGGTCGGCGACGCGCCGTTCCAGATCAAGTGCATGGCGCACATGCGCAAGCTGCTCGCCAGCGGCATCTCGATCATCCTCGCCAGCCACGACATGGAGGCGGTGCGCGGGCTGTGCTCGCAGGTACTCTGGATCCACGCCGGCGAGGTGCGCATGCTCGGCGACCCGCACGAAGTGACGACCGCCTACCTGCGCTTTCTGTTCGGTGGCGACGCCGCCGGCAGCGAGCCGGAACCCACGATCGAACCGCTCCGGCCGACGGCCGGCGCCGACGAACGATCTGCCTGCGAAGCACTGCAGGACTTCACCGCGCGCGACGACCTGGAACGCTGGGGCAGCGGCACGCTGCGGATCGTCGCGGCCCAGATCGCGGCGGCCGCACGACCTCACATCGGCCCCGCGGTGCACCGCTACCACAACGGCGAACGCCTGCGCCTGGTCGTCGAGATC
>DRKG01000133.1 GCA_011051855.1 bacterium
AGTTCGAGTGCGGTGTGCAGCGGAATCTCGCGGTCTCCCCAGCGACCGGGCAGTACGACGCCGAGCAGCACGTCGCCGGCTTCGAGTCCGGTGACCGCGGCGGGGGAGTTCGGTGCGACCTCGGAGCAGAGCAGCACCGACGGGAACAGGGGCACGCTGCGACGGCCGCTGCCGCGGTAAAACGCCAGAGTCGCCGCGCGCACCAGGTCGCGGTCCTCGGCGATCGAGATCTCCCGCAGGCGCACTCCGATCCCGGCGAGCACCGCTCCGGCGCTGCGCGTGAGCGGCTGTGTCTCGACGGCCAGTCGGCGGCCCTCGCGTTCGAGTGTCAGGCGGATGTGGGCGTCGGCGGTGGCGTCGAGGAAGTGCCGCAGATAGTCGATCGAGGTGCGCACGTCGTGTCCGGCGATGCGCCGCAACACGTCGCCGACGCGCACGCCGACGAGCTCGGCCGGGCCGCCGGGCACGACCTCGCGCACGACGACGCGGCCGTCGCGGTCGGCGACCTCGAGTCCGAGCCACGGCGCCGAACCCGAGGCGACGAAGCTCGTGCTCTGCAGCAGTTCGCGCTGGAACTCCTGGCGCACGATGTCCATGGGGATCGCGAAGCCGATGTTCTCGGCTCCGGCCGCCATGGCGTTGTTGATGCCGATCAGGCGCCCGGTGATGTCGAGCAGAGCGCCGCCGCTGTTGCCCTGGTTGATCGCCGCGTCGGTTTGCAGCAGCCCGGTGTAGCGGCGGATCACGCCGTCGGGGGCGCGCACTTGGATGGACCGGTCGGTGGCCGACAGCACGCCGCTGGTGACGGTGTTGGCGTGGCCCTGGGGGTTGCCGATGGCGATCACCGTCTCGCCGATCATCAGATCGCCCGAACGGCCGATCTCGATCGGCTGGACCCGTTCGCCGTCTCTGAGTTCGAGCTGCAACAGCGCCAGGTCGCGGGTCGGCGACGAGGTGAGCACGCGCGCCGAGCGCTGGCGGCCGTCGCGCAGCTTGACCTCGACGCCGTAGGTTTCGCCGACCCGTTCGCCGAGTAACACCGGTGCGATCACGTGCCAGTTGGTGATCACCAGTCCCGAATCGTCGAGTAGCACGCCCGAGCCCTGGCCTTCGGTGACCGCGTTGCGGCGGGCGAGCTGATGCTGCAGGTAGATGCTGACGACGCTGTCCCGGGCCCGTTGCACGGCTTTGACCACCGGGGTGGTGCGCAGCGCGCGGTCGTTCGCATCGGGTTCGACGACGCGCAGCGGCGAATTGCGTTCGACCAGCGTGTGGCCTTGGGCGCGCGGCGCGGCTGCGGTGGCGGCGAGCAGTGCGATCGCGAACAGGTGCGACGGCGTGCTACGGATATTCCTCGGCATGTGGCTCCTACGAACGAGCTGGAGAATCGCTCCGCACAGGTGCTGGCGGAACCCCGGTGCGTGCGGCGACAATGCGATCGTATGTTCTACCGGTTCGAGACCGAAGTGCCGTTGCGGTGGGTGGACGTCGATTCCGCCGGCGTCGTCAACAATGCCGTCTTCCTGAGCCTGATGGAGCAGGCACGCTACGCCTACTTCCGTCACCTCGGGCTGCTCGACGACCATCGCGTGCCGTTCGTGCTGGCCGAAGCCAACGTGCGCTTCTTGCGTCCGGGGCGCTTGGGCATGAACGTGGCGGTCGCGGTGGCGACCAGTCGGCTCGGAGGCTCCAGTTTCGACATGCACTACGAGGTGCGCGCGGGTGAGGAAGTGCTGGTCGAGGCCAAGGCGGTACTGGTGTTCGTCGACGAGGCGACCCGCCCGACCGAGATCCCGGCACCCTTCCGCGAGGCGGTGGCGCAGTTCGAGCAGCTCGCCGCGGAGTGATGCCTTGTTCCGGGAGCGGACGGGTCCAGAAGGACGTAATGTCGTGCACCATGCGGATCCCGACGATCGCCGCCGGCCTTGGCGCTTTGCTGATGATGTCCTGCGCGTGTCGCGGCCAGGATCCGGCGGTGGAATACCGGCAACTGCTCACGCGCGGCAACGACAAGCTGCTGCAGGGCGACCTGCTCGCTGCGCGCCGGGCGTTCGAAGAACTCTACGACTACCTGATCGAGGATGGCGTGGCGGCGACGGACCGTTTTCGCATCGCCGCCGAGGTCGGCTTGCAGCAGATCGAGATCCGCCAGGGCCACTACGAGAGCGCCCAGAAGGCGCTGCTCGCCCTGCCGGCGGCGGCTCGCGCCGATCGCGCCGTGGCCCTCTTGTTGGCCGAGGCGCATTGGCGCATCGGCGAGTACGAAGATGCGATCGTGCGGTTGCGACGCTTGGTCGCCGAGGATGGCGACGACCGTCAGGCGCGCCATCTGCTCGGTGCGGTGCTGGCGCTCGCCGGGCAGCGGGAGAAGGCGCGCGAACAGTGGCGGCAGAACGCCGCGCTCGAGCCGGCAGCGGACGGCCTGCAACTGGCCTACCAGGCGCGTTCGCTGTTCCGCCTCGGCGGCCGCGAACGGTTCGAGCGCGCCAGCCGGCTCTTGGTGCAGAGCATGGCGAAGGCGCCGGAGCGTCCGGAGGCGCGCACCACCTACGGCGAGCTGCTGTTCCGCGCCTACGGCGAGGCAGCCGGCTTTCCGAGCGGCGAGCGCGAACTGAAGAAGGTGCTGGCGCAGAACGGCGACGACGAGCAGGCGCTGTTGGCGATGTATCGCCTGCGCAGTGCCAACATGGTGCTCGATGCCGGCAAGACCGAGCGCTACCTGGACCGCGTCCTCGACCGCAATCCGCGCTGCGTGGATGCGCTGCTGCTGCGCGCGGCGAGCGTGCTCGACGATCGGCGCTTCGAGACCGCGGCGAGGCTGCTCGACGAAGTCCTCGACATCGACCCGAACCACCGCGCGACGCTGTGCCACCGCGCGGCGGCAGCACTGCTGAGGAATCGTGACGACGAGTATCGCAGGTGGCGCGAGCGGGCGTTGGCGGGCGACGCCGGTTGGCCCGAGTGCGACCGCATCATCGGCGACCATCTGGTGCGCCTCTATCGGTTCGCCGATGCGGTGCCGTTCTTCGAAGCGGCGCTGGAGAACGCGCCGGACTACGTGCCGGCGATGCACGGCCTCGCCCGGGCGCTGATCTACGTCGGCCAGGGGGCGCGCGCCCGCGAACTGTTGGTGCGGGCCAAGGAGCTGGAGCCCGGTCTGGTCGATCCGTGGCGCAACAACGCGATCGCGGTGCAGGACCTGCTCGCGGAGCAGTACGACGCCGTCGAACACGGTCCGTTCACGCTGCTGCTGCACCGGTCGGATCGCGACGTGCTGCGCGAGTACCTGTTGCCGATCCACCTCGAGGCGGTCGAGGTTCTCGGCCGGAAGTACGGTTGGCAGCCGGATGCGAAGACCACCGTCGAGGTGTTCCACACCTGGGACGATTTCTCCGTGCGCACGATCGGGTTCCGCGGTTTCACCGCCTTGGGGGCGTGCTTCGGCCGCTTGATCACGCTGGTGTCGCCGGTCGACAACGACTTGCGCAAGCAGGACTTCATGTGGGAAGCGACGGCGTGGCACGAGTACACCCACGTGCTGACGCTCGGCCTGAGCCGACATCGCGTCCCGCGTTGGTTGACCGAGGGCTTCTCCGTCTACGAGGAGCGCGCGCGCGATCGCTCGTGGGAGCGCGGCATGCAGCGCGAGTTGTTCGACGCGTTCCACAGTCGCGACATC
>DRKG01000134.1 GCA_011051855.1 bacterium
GCGCCGCAGCGCCGTGAGCAACGCGATCAGCGAAGTCGCGACCTGCAACATCGGGCCGTCGGTCTGGCTGGTCTACCTCGACAACGGCGTGCTGCGCTACCTGCAGTCCGCCGATGCCGGCGACTCTTGGTCGACGCAGGCGGTGGTGCTGAACGACACCAGCCTCGGGGCGGTGACGTCGCCGACGGTCGGCTGCGAGGCGGACCGTTTGTATGCGGCCTACGTCGTCGGCGGCAATGCGGTCGCGTTCTCGCGCGTCGGTGCTGCCGGTGCGGTGCCGCAGACCGTCACCCTCAGCGACACCAGCGAGGCGGCTGGTCGGCCGGTGCTCGCATCGCGCGGCAACTACGTGTTCTGCGCCTGGCGGGGCGGCGCGGTCGGTGGCGGTTCCGGCCCGGCGCGCATCAAGCTGGCCACTTCGGTGGACCTCGGCGCCACCTTTGCCGCACCGCTGGTCGACGGCGATGGCACCGCAGCACAGGAGCAGCCGCAGTTGCTGCTCGACGGGGCCCGCATCTGGCTCGCGTGGCGCGACTACCGCAACGGCACTCCGGCACTGTTCCACAGCCGCACCGAACAGTAGCTCGGTTTCTGGCGCCGGGCGCTCGGAATCGGCTCTCCTGCATGGGGCCCTATCCCGATCTATGCTCGAACCAGCGCCCCTAGCACGCACCATCCACGCCCATGCAGCGTCAGGCGTCCGCCAAGGGAGGCCATCGGCCCGCGCACTACCCGGGCTCCGCCCGGGTGATCCAGTCCTGGCTCGAGCAGGCGCAAGTCGATCCGCTCGGCTTGCCGAAGGGGCCGCTGATGGAAGGGGTCCGTTACGGACGAAACCAGTGGTCGACGCTCGAGCGGTTCCTGAGCGATGGCCGCATTCGCGAGATCTCGAACAACGGTTGCGAGCGTGCGCTGCGCGCCGTCGTGGTCGGCAGGAAGAACTGCTTGTTCTTCGGGTCGGGGGAGGGAAGCGAGACGACGATTCCCGCATTGCGCGTGGGCGAGCTCACCCCGCTCGGGTGGAGGCAGAGCCAGGAGAAGAGGTCTCGGTCCGCCGAGGCCAAGACCGCGATCGACTCGGTCGTTCGCGGGCTCTTCGCCGCCGGCGGCGCCTGACGACGGACGTGACTACCGCGCCGGTCCTGTCCGGCCGGCGTCGAGCCGTCGTCGGGCTGGGAGAGGGGTGGGAGAGGGGTGGGGTCGCCGGAACCGTTACTCCGTGGCTCGCGGCGGATCGGTTCAAATGGCGGCATTCGTCAGACGCGTCGGGTTTCGGGGCGGGTGCGAAGCGCTGGACCAGATATGATGCACTGGAAGCCGTGGCCGTGTTGCTGGCGAGCCGCTACTTCGACAGCAACTCATAACCGTCGAAACCTGCGACATGCAGGGGTATGAACCGGTAAACCTGCTTGAGAGCCTGTAACAGCAATGGACCGTTCGGGTAGCGCTCACGCAGCCGCGTGTGCGACCCCGCGCCCATCAGCAATCGGGAATCGGGGTATATGGCGCGCAGTGCTGCAGCCATTGGTAGCGCACGGTCGTGCAGTCCCTCAGCCTCGCGGGCAAGCTGCTCGATCCGCAGGTACGGCATCGTCGGTTCGAACACGCACAGCGCGGCCAGTTCGTCGACTGGCTGTGGGATGCCCGGCACCGGGTCCTCGCAGTAGAGGATCAGCACCGGATCTGAGCCAGCGATCTGGTGCACGCCGTCGAGAAACGCCCGGTAGTGTTCGGCTTCGCTGTCACGGTACCAGGTGATGGTGCCGTTGACGATGCCGGTAACGATCATCATTGCGACCGCTATCCGCAGAGACAGCATCTGCACTGCGAGTAGCGACAGCAACGCCGCGAATGGAACGAGGTAGGCGCCGTGTTCGCTTACACCGAGGATGATCGCAGACAGCGCCAAGTAAGGCACGCTGGCGATCAGCAAGGATGCGCCGGCACGCCGGAAGTCGGAGCGGAACAGCGCCACCACCGGCAGCAGCGACAGCGGTGCGAACGGCCGGAAGAACTCGGTCCAGGCGGCTGTCGGTAGACGCGGCAGCGCGTAGGGAATCAGATCGAATCCGCGGACCGTGCTGTGGAGCGCCCCCCCGACTTGCCAGCCGAGCGCACGCCAATAGAACGCGAATGCGGTCACGGTCGCAAGGTGTGCGGCCATAGCGGCGACGAGTTCAAGCAGCGTCCGAGCCAGCGGCCGCCCGTGCGACGAGGCCAGGGTCCACGCCCCGAAGAGTATGGTCAGGAACAGTCCGGTCGAGTGCAGTTGGGTTGACAACCCCGCGCCTACTCCGAACAGCAGCGCTAGGCCGCCCCCTCCGGCCCGCTGCCAGCGACACGCCAGCCAATAGACGACTACGGCTGTGCTGACGAACAGTGCATGGAACTCGACTACGGTCGCGAAAAAAAACACCGGAAACTGCACTGCGAACAGGCCGGCAGAAACCAGTGATGCGCGCGTTCGATATCCCAGACTCCGCACCGATAAATACACGCCAGCGGTTGCGACTGCCGTGCTGATCGCCCCGAGTACGGTCACGCTGCGGTAAGGAGGCAAGCCGAGCGGCTCGCCCACGAAGCGGTGGAACAGGTGGAACACCGGCATCGCGGCGTGGTGGCGACCGAAGTCGAGGTCGCCCGATGACAGCAGTGTGAGGATGCGGTGGCC
>DRKG01000135.1 GCA_011051855.1 bacterium
CATGCACGTCGCCGAATTGCTCCGGTCGCTCGGCTTCGATCGGCGCGATGACCGCTCAGGCACCGGCGCAGCGTGACCGCCCATGTGCCATCGTCACACTATCGCGCCGGAAGAGCGTGGCGATGACGGACCGGGAGAAGGTGACTCCCGACAGATGCTGATTCGCAATCTTCCATTGCTTCATATCACTGTCTGTCTGTCTGTCAACCGTTCTGTTGAATGGGTGCGGAAGAAGCCGGCCAAGATCGTAGGCAGAGGAGGTTCCGGCGATCTGCGCGACTCGCTACGGCTGGCGCCTGGTTCGCGGCATCCGTAGGATGCGCGCCATGAACTTTGCGACGACCCTGCTCTGTGTTCCGTTCTGTGTCCTGATTGGCGCGCTCCCGGCGCAAGCCGACAAGAAGAAACCACAGGAGCCGAAGAAGCCGGCCGAGATCGTGGACAGCAAGTTCACCAAGAAGGATCCGGCGATCCGCGCGATCGACAAGCTGGTCAAGAAGGTCAACACCAAACAGGCCGGTTGGAAGACGCGGCTGAAGGCGCCCGCACAGCAGGAGTTCCAGAAGAACATGGACTACTTCTGGCACGTCGAGACCAGCGAGGGCGGCCTGAAGATCCGCTACCTGGTCGACGAGGCGCCGATGCACTGCACCAGTGGCATCTACCTGGCTCGCCTCGGCTTCTACGACGGTCTCGTGTTCCACCGCATCATTCCGCAGTTCATGGCGCAGGGCGGGGACCCGCTCGGCCGCGGCAACGGTGGCCCCGGCTACTTCATGGACGGCGAGTTCCAGAGCGGGCGCAAGCACGATCGCCCCGGCCTGTTGAGCATGGCCAACACCGGTCGGCCGCGCAGCGACGGCTCGCAGTTCTTCCTGACGTTCGTCCCGACCCCTTGGCTCAACGGCAAGCACACCATCTGGGGTGAGGTCGTCGAGGGCATGGACACGCTCAAGAAGCTCGAGAAGCTCGGCACGCGCGCCGGTCGCCCGACCCGCACACCGAAGATCGAACGCTCGTGGGTCGAGGTCGTGCCGAAGAAGCTGCCGGAGAAGGGGGGCGACGGGCCGAAGACCGAGAAGGCAGAGCAGAAGGACGGCGGCAAGTAGCCGATCACCCCAGCGCGCGCGCGGCGAGCGCGTCGACCTCGTCGCGGTCGCTGCCGACGACGGTTGCGTGGCCGAGCTTGCGGCCGGGGCGAGCGGCCTTGCCGTAGTCGTGCAGGTGCACGCCGGGAAGCTTGAGCAGGTGCTCCCTGGCCGGCATCGCGCCGATCAGGTTGACCATGGTCGCGACGCCGCCGCCGGCCATCGACGGGTCGCCGAGCGGCAGTCCGTGCACGGCGCGCAGGTGGTTCTCGAACTGGGAGCACACCGCACCTTCGATCGTCCAGTGTCCGGAGTTGTGCACGCGCGGCGCCATCTCGTTCGCGAGCAGCGTGCCGCCGACTTCGAACAACTCGATCGCCAGCACGCCGACGTAGTCGAGTTCCTGCAGCACCGCGGTCGCGAGTCGCTCCGCCCGCCGCTGCACGTCGTCGGTGAGGCCTGGGGCCGGCGCGCGGCTGCGGCGCAGGATGCCGCCTTCGTGCTCATTCTGCACCAGCGGGTAGCAGGCGGTCTCGCCGGTCGTGCTGCGCACGGCGAGAACGGACAGCTCGCGGTCGAACGGCACCAGCGCCTCGACCACCAAGCCGCCGTCGTTGCCGGCGGTCAGCTCGGCGAATGCGCGCTCGATCGCGGCGGTGTCGCGAGGGTCGCGCAGACGCACCTGGCCGCGGCCGTCGTAACCGAGGCGGCGCGTCTTGACGATGCACGGTGCGCCGACTTCGTGCACGGCCTGGTGCAGTTCGGTGACGGTCGCCGCCGGCGCCGTCTTGGCGGTGCCGATGCCGAGCCTGCGAAACATCGTCTTCTCGGCCCAGCGGTCCTGGCCGATCGCCAGCGCGCGCGGGTGGGGGCGCACGGTGGCGTGGGCGGTCAGCCATTCGGTCGCCGCGACCGGCACGTTCTCGAACTCGAACGTGCACACGCTGGCCCCCTCGGCGAGCTGCTGCAGGGCGCGCTCGTCGTCGTAATGCGCCGTGATGCGTTCGGCGACGTGGCCGGCCACCGCGTCGGGCGACGGATCGAGGAAGCGCGTGCGCAGGCCGAGCGGGGCACCGGCGAGCGCGAGCATGCGGGCGAGCTGGCCGCCTCCGAGAACCGCGGTGATCATGCCGGTGGATCGAGCCGCGGGTCGCGGTCGCGGAGCACCTTGTCGGTCATGGCTTGCCGGCGCCGACGCAGCGCCTCGCGCAGCTCGGGGTGGGCTTCGCCGAGCATCGCGGCGGCCAGCAGGGCGGCGTTGATCGCGCCGGGCTTGCCGACGGCGAGCGTGCCGACCGGCACCCCGCCGGGCATCTGCACGATCGACAGCAGCGCGTCCATGCCGTGCATCACCGTTGCGTCCATCGGCACGCCGAGCACCGGCAGCACCGTCTTGCTGGCGGCCATGCCCGGCAGGTGGGCGGCGCCGCCGGCGGCGGCGATCAGCACCTGCAGGCCGCGGGACTCGGCGCTGCCGGCGTAGTCCATCAGCCAGTCGGGTGTGCGGTGCGCGGACACGATGCGCACTTCGTGCGCTACCTGCAGCTCTTCGAGGGTCGCGGCGCAGTGCTGCATCGTCTGCCAGTCGCTGCGTGATCCCATGATCACGCCGACCAGCGGTTGCTTCGGGTCGGTCATCGTCGATCGGAGGTCAGAATTCGTCTTCGAGCGCGAGGCAGATCTTGCGCGCGAGGTCTTCGGCCATCTCGGCCCGCGCGGAGGTCAGGTTCTCGCCGAGCGTCGCGCGGAACTCGGTGCGGTCGAGCAGGCGCCGCTCGATGCGCACCCTGCCGTCGCGGTCGATCAGGCGCAGCCACACCGCGCCTTCGAGGGCTCCTTCGCGCACCCGCGGGAACGAGATGTCGGGGTTGGTCCGGTCGGGAATGCCGCGCACGAGCGTGCGTTCGCGGGCGTCGGTGAGCACCACCTGCAGCACGGCGTCGGCGCTGCCGCGGTCGGCCAGCATCAGATCCGTGGTCACCGGCAGCTCGCGCGCGAGGAAGCGATTGATCTCGACTTCGAAGCGCTGCCGGTAGCTGTCGTTGCCGACCACCTGGAACGCGACGGTGTGGATGCCCTGTTCGCGCAGCCCGGAGCCCGTGGTGTAGCCGCACGCGGTGGCCGCGAACGCCAGCAGCAGCGTCACCGGGCGCATCACGGGCGTCCTCCGGGGGCGGATGCGGCGTGCTCCAGGCGGGTGAGCAGTTCGAGCGCGCGATCGTAGAGCGGGGCCGAGCGCAGCTCCTCGCGCGTTGCCAGTTGCAGGTGGTGGCGTTCGCCGACGACGCTGCCAAGCTTGCGATAGAACGCCGCGACCCGCAGGTGTCGCTCGACCTGCCAGGCCCGGATGCGCGCGATCGCGTCTTCGGCAGCGGCGATCAGCTCGGGGTTCTCCGGCTTGTTGGCGAGAAAGCTCTGCAGCTCGCTGACCGCGAGCACCATCTGCGCGAGGTCGTAGTCGGGTCCCTGCAGGTCGGCGGCGATGCTC
>DRKG01000136.1 GCA_011051855.1 bacterium
CGACAGCTCCGGCACTGCGGTGAAGTGCTCGCCGCCGCAGACGATCGTCGTCTGCGGGAAGGCCGCGCGCAGCGCGTGCAGCAGTTCGCGCACGATCGGCCAACTGTAGCTCCACATGCTGGTGATGCCGATCGCCTGCGTGTCCGCGGGGATGCGCGCGATGATCTCCTCGGGCGTCAGTCCGAGCCGCCAGATGTCGCCGTCGGGGATCATCTGCTCCGGCGCTTCTCCGAGGGCGTCGATGACGGTCAGCTCGTGCTTGTCGTCGCGCAGGACCGCTGCGATGTAGGCGAGCCCGAGCGGCAGGCTCGGTCGCAGCGCGGTGAGGCCGTTCTTGTTGATGTAGACCGGCGGGTGGATCAGCGTGACCTTCATCGTGGCGAGGTTCCCGGGTGCGGGACGAAGGACTATAGCATCAGGATGTAGCCCTGAAACGGGGCTGATTGCAGGTTCCGGACACAACTTCTACGAAGATCCGGCAACTTCGAGCGCTCCCGACCGTCCACTGGCGTCCCGTTCCGAGAGCGTTTCGCCCAACCGCTTCCGCTCGCCTCCCCAGACATCCCGTCCCCAATCCCCCCTCACGAGAACATGCGCCTTTCGCTTCCACTGCTCGCCGCCCTGCTCTGCCTGCTGGTCGCCACCACGGCCTCGGCCCAGCGCCACGGCGGCGCCGTCAAGCCCGGCCCCTGGACCAAGGCCAAGACGCCTCCGGGCTGGGTGCTGCACCACACGCGCCACTACCAGATCCAGTCGCAGTGCGGCAAGGAGAAGGCCGAACGGCTCGGCAAGCACATGGAGGTGATGAACAAGGTCTACCGCCGCATGTTCCCGCCGGGCAAGGACGGCGCCAAGCGCCAGGTCATCAAGCTGCTCAAGGACCGCGAAGCCTACCTGCGCTACGGCGCACCACCGAGTTCCGCGGCCTACTACTCGCGCTCCGACCGCGAGATGGTCTGTTACGACACCGGCAAGTGGAGCGACGAGGAGAAGCCGGCGACCCCGGTCACCGGCGACGACGCGAAGTCGCGACTGCAACGCCTGCTCGAACGCCGTAGCAACGCCTGGAAGATGGATCTGCTCGGCTGTGCCGCACACGAAGGCTGGCACCAGTACTTCGCCTGGCTGACGGTGTCGATCGCCGAACCGCTGCCGTCGTGGATCAACGAGGGCATGGGTGACTACTTCTACACCGCCGCACCGAAGGAGGTGCGCGGCCGGCGGATCCCGGCCCAGCTCGGCCGCATGAACAAGATCCGCCTCGGGGTGCTGAAGGCCGCGATCCGGCAGAACCGCTACGTGCCGGTCGAGAAGCTGATCACGATGCCGAAGTCGCAATTCTACGCCAACGGCAGCGTCTGCTACGCCGAGGGCTGGGCGTTCTGCCAGTTCCTGCTGCACTCCGGCAACAAGAAGTACGCAAAGGTGATCCCGAACTTCATCAAGTACGTGAAGAACGACACCAACTACGAGGCGGTGACGAAGCGGGTGTTCCGGCGCATCGACATGGAGAAGCTCGAAGCCGACTTCCGGGCCTGGGTGGAGAAGCTCGCCGAGCCGACGGCCGACGACGTCGGCGGCGCCAGCGCCGGATAGGCCGAACGGGGCGAGCAGTCCGCGGCCGTCGCCGCTACAACTGCGGGCGCCTCGATCGCATGAACCTCTACCAGGTAGCCCGCTTGATGGCCGGGTTCGCCGGCGTGTTCACGCTGGCGCAACTGCCGCCGCTCCTCGTGGCGCTGTCGGAAGACAACCGCAGCGCGCTGTCCCCGTGCACCGGTTTTCTGACCAGCATGGCCATCGGCGCCGCCGTCGCGGCCGCGCTGTGGCTCGCGGGCCGGCGCGACCGTTCCCAGGTCTTCCGCAAGGAGACGATCGCGGTCGCCGGCTTGTCGTGGTTTCTGGCCGGCGCCCTCGGCGGCATTCCGTTCCTGGTCGCGGGTCTGTTCGCGACCCCGATCGACGCCTTCTTCGAGGCGATGAGCGGGCTCACCACCTGCGGCGCGACCGTGCTCGCCAGCGGCGGCAACATGCGGATCGAAGCGGTCCCGGCGAGCCTGCTGCTGTGGCGCGCCCAGATGCAGTGGATCGGCGGCATCGGCATCGTGCTGGTGTTCGTCGCCCTGCTGCCCGCGCTCGGCGTCAGCGCCAAGAACCTGCTGTCCTCGGAGTCGGTCGGCGTCCACACCGACTCGTTCCAGCCGCGCGCGGTCGAAAAAGCGCGCCAGGTCGCCATCCTGTATCTCGGCATGACCACGGTTTGCGCGCTGCTGCTGGTCGCGATCGGCGGCTTCGGCTGGTTCGACGCGATCTGCCACGCGTTCACCGCGATGGCCACGGGCGGCTACTCGACCCGCGCCTCGGTCGGCCACTTCGACAGCCTCGGCGGCGAGATCGTGCTGACCTGTTTCATGTTCCTCGCCGGCGCCAGCCTGGCGCTGATGGCGACCAACCTGCGCTCGGGCGCACGCTGCGTGACCACGCTTTGCCGCTCGGCGGAGTTCCGCATGTACCTGCTGTCGACGTTGGTGGTCATCGGCGTGTTGACGTTCTCGCTGGTGCGCGCCGGCCGGTCGTTCGGCGATTCGCTGCGGGCGGCGACCTTCAACGGGGTCAGCGTGCTGACGTCGACCGGCTACGCGACCGCCGACTATCACGTGTGGCCGACCACGGCACTGCTGGTGCTTTTCGCGGCGATGTTCGTCGGCGGTTGCTCGGGCTCGACCGCCGGCGGCTTCAAGCAGGTGCGGCTGTTGGTGTGCCTGCGCTTGCTCGGCTACACCCTGCGCCAGTTCGTGCGCCCGAAGAGCGTCGAGCGCATCAAGCTCGACAACGAAGTGCTGCCGGCGGCGGTGATCTCGACCATCCTCGCGATCGTCCTGCTGTGGATCGTCACCATCCTGGTCGGCGCGTTCCTGATCAGCTTCGACGAACGGCTGAACTTCGTCGCCGCGCTGGCCATCAGCGCCAGCATGGTCGGTTCGTGCGGCCCGGCGATGACGGTGGTCGATCCGGCGTCCGCCAGTGAAGTGCTGCTGCACGGCGGCACCGCCGTCGCCGACACCCTGGCCGGCACCCCCAACGTCGGCCCCTTCGGCGGCTACGGCGAACTGCACGGCTGGACCAAACTGCTGCTCGCCGTCGAGATGGTGTTCGGCCGCCTGGAGCTGCTGACGGTGCTGGCGCTGTTCAGCCCCAACTTCTGGCGGCGCTGACGCCCGCCCGCGGTCCGATCAGCCGCGGTCGTTGAGCACGACCTTGTCGCGCTTCTTGAAGACGATCTTGATCGGCACTTCCTGGCAGTCGAACGCGTCGCGGAAGCGCTGCTCGAGGAACCGGCGGTACTGCGCGCTGAACAGCTTCGGGTCGTTGACGAACACCACGATCGAAACCGGAGACGTGCCGACCTGGGTGCCGTAGAACAGCTTGGGCATGTTGCCGCCGGACGGCATCAGCTGCGCCTTGGCCGCCTGCAGCACCTCGTTGAGCTGCGGCGTCGGAATCGTGCGCAGCGTCTGCTCGTGCAGCTCGAACAACAGCTCGAGCATGCCGTCGACGTTGGTGCCGTCGAGCGCCGACAGAAAAACCACCGGCGCGTGGTCGAGGCCCGGCAACTGCTGCTTGATGTAGGCGTCCCACTTCTCGATGTCGAACGCCCCCCTGCCTTCCTTCGGCGCGAGGTCGACCTTGTTGCCGACCAGGACCACCGGCTTGTGGTGCTCGACGCAGTAGGCGGCCAGCGCCTTGTCGACCTGGCTGATCTTCTCGCGCACGTCGAACATGTGCACGCACACGTGGGCGCGCCGGATGCTCTCGGTGCTGCGCGAGTGCGCGAAGATCTCGATCGCGTGCTCGACGCTCTTCTTCTTGCGCACGCCAGCGGTGTCGATCGCCAGCAGCTTGCGGCCCCGGTGCTCGAACTCGACGTCGACGGCGTCGCGGGTCGTGCCCGGGATCTCGCTGACGATCACGCGCTCCTCGGCGGCGAGCCGATTCAGCATCGTCGACTTGCCGGAGTTGCGCTTGCCGACGATGGCGAACCGCAGCACGTCGTCGGACTCGTCCTCCCCGACATCGCTGCGGACCTCGGGCAGTTCGGCGGCGACGCGTTCGAGCAGATCGTGGATGCCGAGACCTTCCTTGGCGCTGATCACCTGCGGGTCGCCGAAGCCGAGGCGCAGCCACTCGCTCGAACCGATTTCGTCGTAGTAGGACTCGACCTTGTTGACGACCAGCACGACCTTGCGGCCGGTCGTGCGCAGCTTCTGCGCGACCATGTCATCGCTCGGCACCCGCCCTTCCTTGCCGTCGACCACGAACAGCACGAGGTCCGCGGTCTCGAGGGCGACGTGGATCTGTGCTTCGACGTGCTCCTTGAGTTGCACCTCGTCGACCAGCCCGAGACCGCCGGTATCGACCAGTTCGAACTGCCGCCCGTCCAGCCGCACCGTCACCGAGATCCGGTCGCGGGTGACGCCGGCCGTCGGCTCGACGATCGACACGCGGCGGCCGGCCAGCCGGTTCATCAGGCTGGACTTGCCGACGTTGGGTCGGCCGACGATGGCTACGCGGGGAAGACTCACGGGCTGGGGCGAGCACCATACGGGTTGCCGCCACCGACTCCAGGCGGGCCATACCAGCTTCCCGCAAAGGTTTTTCATAGTGGGCAACCCCCTCAGAAGCATGCAGATAGGAGAATCGCGTAGGGGTTGCGGCAAGTCTCTGCTGAAGCCTCGCGGCAGAACTGCCGATGCTATCGAGGCCGGCGCCCAGGATCGCCGGCAGGAGAAACCAGATGTTGGTAGACACTTCACCGGCGAGTTCGTCGGGTTTGTCGACCGGAACCGCCCCGCTGATCCGCGTGGTGGACGACGAGTCGACGATCCAGAGCCTCTTCGAACGCATCGGCCAACTGTGCGGCTTCGAGGTCGAGTGCCACGGCACCGCCGAGTCGTTCCTCGCGGCGTTCGACACCGAACGCCCCGGTTGCCTGGTCATCGACCTGATGCTGCCGGACAAGTCGGGCATCGACGTGCTGAAGGACGTGACCCAGCGCGGCTGCGAGCTGCCGATCGTGTTCATGAGCGGCATGGCGCGCGTTTCCGAAGCCGTGCAGGCGCTCAAGCTCGGCAGCATCGACTTCGTCGAGAAGCCGTTCGACGTGCAGCAGATCGCCGAGGTTCTGCGCCGCGCCGTCGATCTCGACCTGCGCCGCCGCCGGCAGAGCGCCGACCGCGACGAACTGCGCCGGCGGTTCGACTCGCTGACCCGCCGCGAGACCCAGGTGATGGAGCAGATCGTGCGTGGCGCCGCCAACAAGGAGGTCGCGGCGAGCCTCGGCCTGAGCCACAAGACGGTCGAGGTGCACCGCGCCAACGTGATGCGCAAGACGCAGGCCGGCTCGCTGGCCGAACTGGTGCGCATGCACATCGCGGCCACCTCGGGCACGGAACAGGCCGGCGACTGATCGCTGCCCGGCGGGGCCGCGTTCCGTAGGCGTTCAGTAGAGCAACGTCGCCAATCGGCGGCGGTAGGCATCCAGCCGCTCGTCGTCTTCGCCGACGACGAGGAAGCACAGCAGCATCGCCCGGCGCGCGAGCCCGTCGCGGTAGTCGCGATCGGCGGCGACCGACGCCAGGATCGCCTCCATCGCGCCGTCGTAGTCGCGCTGTAGGAAGCGTTCGCGCGCCTGAACCAAGGAGGCGGCCGCCTGTTCCGGTGCGCGGTCGAGGTCGTCGGCGAACCACGCCAACCCGGCCAGCAGTCGATCGGCGGCGTCGCGCAGATCGTCGTCCTCCGGAATCCCGGCCAGGGCTTCCTCGACCGCATGCACGTCGCCGCCGGCAGCCGCCATGCGCGCGCGTTCGAGCCGGGCCTCGGGACTGTCCGGATCGACGGCCGCCTCGGCCTCGGCCGGCTCGCCGCTACCTCCGGCCTCCGGGCGGATGCCGTTGCGCTCCAGGAACGCCACCACCTCGGACTCGGGCAGCGCCCCCTGGAATCCGTCGGCGGGGCGGCCGTCGCGCACCAGCACGCAGAACGGAATGCCCTGCACCCCGAACGCGTAGGCGAGATCCTGCTCCTTCTCGGTGTCCACCTTGCCGAGCACGAAGGCACCGCCGTAGTCGTCCGCGAGCTTCTCCAGCACCGGCCCGAGGGTGCGGCACGGCCCGCACCAGGCGGCCCAGAAATCGAGCAGCACCGGCGTCGTCATCGACTTCTCGACGACGTCCTGCTGGAACGAGGAAGCGGTGATCTCGAGCGTATAGGGTCCGGCCATGTTCGCGTCTGTAGGAGCCGCGCCCGGCCCAGTCAAATGAGATCGCCGGCGATCGCGCGCTCGTCGCTACGGCTGCACGACGCATCCCTGAGATGGCTGCACCCGATGGCCCCCTGCGCGGTTCAGGCCGCGGCGCCGACGGTTCCGAGCAGCGCGGTGACCAGTTCGAACACGCCGAATACCAAGGCACCGAAGCCGAGCTGGACCAGCATCGCGACGAGCGCGCCGAAACGCGACAGGCCGAACAGGCTACACAGGCCGAACAGGGCCATCGTCGTGTTGGCGAGCAGCATCAGCACCACGCTCAGGTCGTTCACCGAGACGATCGCCACCTGCCCGAGGCCGGTGGCGAGGTACCAGATGCCGAGCATGACGCTGCGGCCCAGCTCCGGCATCTCCGCCCCGGCGACCACGACCGACAGGTGCACGATCAGCCCCGATCCGATCAGCAGCAGAAGGCCGATGCTGAACCACTGCGTCGGGCGCAATGGCGCCAGCCACGGATAGCGGGCCTCGAGCTGCGCCATGCGGCGCTGCCAGAGCGAGCGCACGCCGGCATCGAACAGTTCGGTGTTGTGC
>DRKG01000137.1 GCA_011051855.1 bacterium
AATCCGGGTGTTTCGGCGACGTTCACCTGGAACAACGTTGGCCAGTTCAGCTCCGATCCAGCTCCGACAAGCACCTTCCAGATCACGCTCTACAACGGAGGCACGTTCGTGATCACGCTCGAGGATCTGGCGAACTACAACGATACGACTTCGGCTGACGACACCATCATCGGCTGTTCAACGGGCGTTGCTCCGGGCACCGAGATCGATCACACCGCGTTGCCCGCGAGCACTGCGCTGCCGGCCTACGAGTACTGGGATTCGTCGGGCTCGTCGCCCGTCGAGCCCTTCACCCTGCAGGTGCAGACGCCGGACCTGGTTGCGCTGACGCGGCCGATCCAGGGTGCGAGCTGGGACCTGCAGGCGCAGGGCGTCGACGCCAACACGGCGCTCGGCTTCTACATCATCGGCCTGAACCAGGTGAGTGTCGACCTGACGCCGTTCGGCTCGCCGTGCACGCAGTCGGTTTCGGCCGACATCCTCGATGTGCAGCTTCCCGACGGCCTGGGCAACCTGAACACCTACTCCCTGGCGATCCCGGCTTCGCCGACGCTGACCGGGTTCAACATCAACGTGCAGGCCGCGACCGCGGTCCCACCGGGAACGCAGGGCTTCTCGGCGTTCCTCGGCCTGCCGTGGGCGTTCATCTTCTCGAACGCGATCGACGGCCGCGTCGGCTCGCAGTAGGTCGGCCCGAAGCCGCCGGAGGCAATTGCCGCCGTATCCGCCGCGTCGGCGAGTGCTCGCGTCGAGCGCCGCCGGCGCGGCTGGCTTTTGTGCCGTTCGCGCGCATCGTCGCGCTTGGTTCCTCCGCGCCTCTGCAGTAGGATCGGTGCGTCGTCGGGCGGTCATCCCGGCGGCACCTACTGGATCCAAGTGGCAAGGGACGACCGCGACCCGGTCAACACGAGTAGCTCTCGTGAGGTCGCGACCGTCCATGGTCAGGTCGGGCGCGCCCCGACCGGAGGGCAAGATGAAGCAGAACGAGCGGTTGTTGGTCTACGCGGTCACGGGCTTTCTGGCTCTGATCCTGGTCATCGCGGTGGTCTTCGGTAGCGGCCCGGCCAACGCCGGCGCGAAGGCGCCGGCGGATGCCAAGTCGCTCGACGACCTGCTCAATCCGGGCCGGAAGGGCGCGGATCGGGCGGGTGCTGGCCGCGACGACGCGGGCACCGATGCGCGCACTCAGCTGGGGGACGCGAGCCACACCGGCCTGCAGACGCCGAACCAGGTCACCCCCGAACAGCCGCTGGTTGCCAAGCCGCGGTTGGCGCACGATCTGGTTGCGCGCCAGCTCGGCCCGAGCCAACGCGACCGCAACTACCGCATCGTGACGGCGCGGCGCGGCGACTCGCTCGAGGTCCTCGTGCGCCGCTGGTGCGGCGCCCGCGATCCGTATCTGCAGCAGGCGAGGTTCCTCAACGAGGACCTGCGCATGTTGCGGGAAGGGCAGAAGGTCATCCTGCCGTGGGTCGATGACGAGGTGCTCGCCGCTTCGATCGCGGCCGAGCGGCCGCGCACCCTGCTGCCGTCGTCGTCGTCGCCGGCGCTCGGTGGTGCGGTCGCCGGCTCGGGCGCGGGCAAGCCGACCCCCGGCCTGCCGCAGCCGTCGGCGCGCCGCGTCGGCCAGAGCCCGGTCCCGGCGGAGCGCCCGGTGGTCGCGGCGACCGAGACGGAGACCTACACCGTCAAGGAAGGTGAGGCGCTGTGGCGCATCGCGGCCCGCAAGTACGGCCGCGGCAAGGCCGACCGCATGATCCCGAGGATCGTGGCCGCCAATCCGGGCCTCGACCCCAGCCGCCTGCGCGTCGGGCAGGTGCTCAAGCTGCCGCGCGGCGAATAGGCGCGCGCTGCCCCGGGGCCTCGCCGCTACTTGAGGGCCGCTACTTGAGGGCCGCTACTTGAGGGCCGCTACTTGAGGCCGTAGCGGTCGAGCTTCTTGTAGAGGTTGCTGCGCTGCAGCTCGATGTTCTCGGCGGTGCGCTTGATGTTGCCGCCGAACTCGATCAGCTTGCGGCGGAGGAACTCCTTCTCGGTCGCGGCCCGGAAGTCTTCGAGCCGCTGGAACGCGAACCAGTCGGTCTTGCCGTCGGCCACCGGGGCGGCCTGCGGCGTCGCCGTGGCCGCGAGATCGTCGGCCTCGAGCACCGGGTCGTCGGCCAGCACGGCCGCGCCTTCGAGCACGTTCTTCAGTTGGCGCACGTTGCCCGGCCACGGTTGCGCGCGCAGCCAGTCGTAGGCGCTCTTGTGCAGGCTGCGGCGGCCGAGTCCGTTGCGCTTGCACGCGGCGGCGAGGAAATGGTCGGCGAGCCCGGCGATGTCGTCGGCGCGCTCGCGCAGCGGCGGCAGGTGGATGCGCACGACGTGCAGCCGATAGTAGAGGTCTTCGCGGAAGGTCTTGTCGCGGACCATCGCCTCGAGATCCTGGTTGGTCGCGGCGAGCACGCGCACCGAGACCTCGGTGCCGCCTTGGCCGCCGAGGCGTTGCACGACGCCTTCTTGCAGCACGCGCAGCAGCTTTGCCTGCATCGCAAGCGGCATGTCGCCGATCTCGTCGAGGAACAGCGTGCCCCCGTCGGCCTGCTCGAATGCCCCGGCGCGCGCCTGGTCGGCACCGGTGAAGGCGCCCTTCTCGTGGCCGAACAACTCGCTCTCGGCGAGGTCGGCGGGAATCGCCGCACAGTTGACCGCCAGGAACGGTCCCTCCCGGCGCTTGCTCTGCAGGTGCAGTTGGCGCGCGACCAGTTCCTTGCCGGTGCCGTTGTCCCCGGTGATCAGCACCGCGACCTCGGTGGGGGCGACCTTCTGGATGGTTTGCCGGACCTGCTCGATCGCCTGGCTCGTGCCGAGCAACTGCTGCTCGGCCGTGATCGCCTCGCGCAGGGTCTCGTTCTCCCGGGCGAGTCGTCGGGTGTGCAGCGCGTTGCGCAGCGACAGTAGGACCCGGTCGTTCGAGAACGGCTTTTGCAGGAAGTCGTAGGCGCCGCGCCGCACCGCCAGGACGGCGGTCTCCAGGTCGCCGTGGCCGGAGATCATCACCACCGGCAGTTCCGGTCGGGCCTCCTTGAGTTGCTGCAGCACCTCGAGCCCGTCCATGCCGGGCAGCTTGACGTCGAGCAGCACCAGGTCGACGCCGGGGTCGCGGGCCATCTCGAGTCCGGTGGGGCCGTCCGCCGCCTCGCGGACCTGCCAGCCGTCGTAGTCGAGGGCGAACGCCAGCTCCTCGCGCACCGCGCGATGGTCGTCGACGATCAGCACGGTCGCCTGCTCCTGCATGGCAACCCTTGTAGCCGCCTTGCGGGGCGGCGTCAGCGGCCATCCGGGGTGCGACCGGCGCCGGTGCGGAATTGTCGCGGCGGTGTTCCGCCGGTGCCATCGGCCTCCGCGCGGCCCCGCCGCCCCCCCGGCTTCCGGCGAATCGTGCATCGGGGCGCCCCTGGGGTATCCTTGCGCGTCTTGTGCGGCATGTGGACGCGTCCACTTGACGGCCAAGCGACGGAACATAGCATTCGACAGCCCTTTCCGACCCCGCCGGGGAAGGTTGGGTAGTTCCGGCGCCCCGTCCCAACGCCCTGCGTGCCGCAACTGTTGTCCGAGCCCTCTCCAGACCCCTACCGCATCCGAATCTCCTAGAGGAGTTCCCTTTCATGGCCCGCTCGTTCCATAAGTCTCTCCTGGCCGCTGTGGTCGCTCTCGTCGTCGGCGGTTCGGCCGTCGCGCAGGACAACGGTCTTCAGGAAGCCGTCAACCTGCTCCGCCTCAACAAGAAGGAAGAAGCGGTGCAGAAGCTGCAGGAGATCATCTCCAGCGACCCGTCGAACGAAGAGGCGCACGAACTCTACATGTCGGTGTCGCAGGACGAGTGGTACCTGCTGATGACGCAGGAAGGCGAGATCCAGAAGATCGCCGAGTCGATCCTGGCGCGCGCCAAGACCACGCAGCGGGAGCGTTCGCGCGACATGGAGGCGATCCAGTCGCTGGTCGACACCGCCACCGACGGCGACAACGACTACGGCACCCGTCAACAGGCGATCAACAAGCTGATCGCCGACCACGGTGAGTTCGCGGTGCCGGCGCTGCTGGAGAAGCTCGGCGACAAGGACGACAAGGACGGCCAGATCCACGCGATCAACGTGCTGTCGCAGTTGCACTCGGTCGCGGTCCTGCCGCTGATCGAGGCGCTCAAGATCAGCAACGCGCTGGCCGTGCAGAACGCCGCCGCGGCGCTCTACTTGATCGACGACGGGCGCGCGCTGCCGGTGATGGCGCACCTGGCCAACGACGACCGCGTCAACATCAGCACGATCGCCAAGAAGTTCGTGCAGAAGCACGGCGGTGCCGGCGACGCGCTCGACCTGATGCTGAAGCAGTCGTCCGATTACCTGAAGGGGGTCGTGCCGATGGGCGGCTACAGCGACGTGATCTGGCAGTTGGTCGACGACAAGCTGGTCGCGACCGACGTGCCCGCCCTGCTCTACCCGACCGAACTGGCCAAGGCCGTCGCCGCCGACGCCGTGCGCATGGCTCCGGAGAGCCTCGCGGCGCGCGCCGCGCTGGCCGCCGCCAACCTCGGGGAGGCCAACCTGATCGAGTCGTCGATTGCCGCCGGTGACGAAAGCGTCGCCGAGATGGGGCCGGTCGCCGCCGAGCTGAAGGTCGCCGCGATGGCCACCGGCGTCGACGCGCTGCGTCAGGCGCTGGACGCCGGCGTCACGCAGGGCATGGCTCCGGTCGCGATCGGCGCCATCGACGCGCTGGCCGAGGCCGAGATCATCGATTCGATCCAGGAGAGCTCGCTGCTCGCCGCCCTCAACAGTTCCGACAAGCGGGTGCAGTACGCGGCCGCCGAGGCGATCGTGCGCGCCAGCCGCGGTAGCGACGTGCCGCAGGTGTCGTCGGTCGTCAGCGTGCTGGCGCAGGCCGTCACCGAGGAGAAGGTCAACACGATCCAGGTGATCGCGCCGGAATCGACCAAGGGCGCGATCGAGATCGCCAGCAGTGCGCGCGGTCAGGTCTACGCCGCCGAGGCCAATGCCCTGGGCGGCATGAGCGCGCTGCTCAACAACCCGAGCATCGACGTGGTGGTGATCAACGAGATCATCGACGGCGGCATGCCGGAGGACATCATCCGCAACATCCGCAACGACTCGCGCATGGCGAACACCAAGATCGTGATCGTCGCGAAGGACGTCGAGGCCGCCGCCGAACGCTTCGGCGACGAGGTCGGCTACATCGCCGCTCCGCTCACGGCCGAGAACCTGCAGGAAGCGGTCAACCAGGCGCTCGAGGGCGTCGAGAGTCCGGCCGGCGAGCGCGCCGAGGGCTATGCCAGCAAGGCCAGCGCGGCCCTGCTGGAACTCGCCGCGCGCAAGGCCGACATTGCCGGCGCCCTGTCGAGCCTCGCGCTGCAGCTCAACCGTGGCGACAGCGTCGCGGTGCCGGCCGCCAAGGCGATCGGCCTGGCCGGTGGCGAGGCCCAGCTCGGCGCCCTGCTGGGTGCGCTCGAGAGCGGCAGCGACGAGCTCAAGAAGGCCGCCGCGACCGCGATCGGCAACGTGCTCAGCCGCATGTCGACCTGCCCCGACGAGGTCGTCGCCGGCCTGTCGGCTGCGATGGACGCCAGCGACGACGCCGGCCTGCGCAGCGCGATCGCGATCGCGTTCGGCAAGGCGAAGGTCAGCGGCGAGAAGAAGCTCGAGCTGCTGAACAAGCTGCGCCGGATCGCCGGCACCAGCGCCGAGGGCTGATCGGGAGAGGCCGTCGCCGCCCGCGGGGGGAGCCCTGCTGCGCCCCGCGTGCGGAATCCCCTGGACGGCCTGCGCGCGGCTCGCTACTCTCCCTCGCCCGACGTGCACGCCGTGCGCGTCACCTGCCGATGTAGCTCAGTTGGTAGAGCAATGCTTTCGTAAAGCATAGGTCGCGGGTTCGAGTCCCACCATCGGCTCCATTCGACGCTCGCGCGCGGTTCTCGCCGCGCGGCATTTGCCGTCTGGGGCGTGCTCGCATCTTTTTGGGGCATCGTCGCCATGGCGTCTCGGGTGGCCGCCGGTAAGTTCGGACGCGATGGTCAAGGCATCCGTTCCCGTCTGCATCGCGCTGCTGTCGGCTGCGTGCGCTGCACCGCCCAAGCACACTCCCGAGCACTACAAGCTGCGTTCTCCGACCGAGTGGGAACGTGAGTCGGAGGGCACGTTCCTCGGCTCGCTCGCCGGTCTCGATGTGCGCATCGAACTGTTGAGCGGGCGGGCGCCGGTGTTGATGACGGTCGAGAACGTCGGCGAGCAGGCGGCTAAGGTGCGCGTGGGGCCGTTCACCGGCGTTCGCGAAGTGCCGATCGGCGAGGTGCTGCTGCGGCAGATCGACGCGGGGCCCGAGGGCGGGCCGCCGATGCGCCCGTACGTGGCGATGCAGGACCTGGGGCTGCAGGCCGGCTGGCGCGCGACCTTCTTCCTCGACCGCCCGCTCGGCCGTCCCCCGAAGCTCGGGGAGTACTTCGACCTGAGCCTCGAGGTCCAGGACGCGGCGGGCAAGCGCCATCGGCGTGTGCTGCCGATTTCCTGGGAGCGGCGCGAGTACCGCAAGGCGCGCGAGTAGCCGATGCTCGGCGCGGTGCCGTGGATCGCCGAACTCTCGGTGTGGCACGCGATCGTGATCTCGTTCGCCGTGCTCGGCGAACTGCTGGCGATCGTGTTCGTCTATCGGGTGTTGGTGCGAGGCGGTTCGCCGGCCAGCACGCTGCTGTGGGTGGCGGTGATCCTGTCGGCGCCGTGGTTGGGGCTGCTGCTCTACTATCTGCTGCCGCGGCGGCTGCAGTTGCGGCGACTGAAGCGCATGCGGGCCCGCGGGCAGCGGTTGCAGGCGGTGCGGGGCGCGGAGGTCGGCAAGGGGGGCGACGGGGCGGCGGGCCGGGGCGGCCGCGAGCTGCGCGGGGCGCTCGGTGCGCTGCTGGACGCGGATGTCGGCATCAGCGAAGGCAACACGTTGCGCTGGCTGGCCGGCGGCGAAGAGTTCTTCGCGGCGGCGCGCACGGCGATCGAGCGGGCGCAGCGTTCCGTGCACTGCGTCGTCTACATCCTGCGGCCGGATGATACCGGCCGGCGGTTCCTAGCCTGTCTGACTGCTGCCGCCCGTCGCGGAGTGCAGGTGCGCTTGTGCTTCGATTCCTTCGGCAGCTTCGGCCTGCGGACCGCGCACCTCGCCGAACTGCGGGCGGCCGGAGGGCGGGCGGAGCCGTTCTTGCCGATCCTGTGGAAGCGGCGGCCGTTCACGGTCAATCTGCGCAACCACCGCAAGCTGCTGGTCATCGACTCCGAAGTCGGCTTCGTCGGCGGCCGCAACATCGCCGACGAATACCGCCTCGATCGGGTCGGCAACCTGCGGCGTTGGTTCGACGCGATGCTCGAGCTGCGCGGGCCGGTGGTGCAGCAACTGCAAGAGCTGTTCGTGCAGGACTGGTGCACCGCGACCGACGAAGTGATCGCCGATGTCGCCCCGCCCGCGCCGGCGCCACCGGTGCCGGAGCCGGGTGCAAGCCGGGTCGCGGTCGTCGGCAGCGGCCCCGACCAGGAGTCGCCGAGTCTGCTGTTCGCGCTGGTGCAGGCGATCACCGATGCCCAGAGCGAGATCGTGCTGCACTCGCCGTATCTGGTGCTGCCGGCGGTGCTGCGCTTCTCGCTCGAGCTGGCCGTCGCGCGCGGCGTGCTTGTGTCCGTCTACACCAACGGTGCGCGCGCCGAAGCGGCGTTCCTCTACCAGGCGCAGCGGCACCACTACCGGGAGCTGCTGCGGGCCGGCATCGCGGTGTACGAGACGATCGACGAATACAACCACGCCAAGTTGCTGGTCGTCGACGAGCGCACCGTGCTGGTCGGCAGCGCCAACATGGACCTGCGCAGCGCGC
>DRKG01000138.1 GCA_011051855.1 bacterium
GACCGTCTCGGCGAACGAGGCGTTAGCCCCGTGCTTCGTCGGCTCTGACATCTACCTCGGAAGCTACCAGATTCGTCCCATCACACGGTGGGATACCAATGGCAACTACCTCGGGGCCTTCGGCATCTACCGGCACGTCTATGTTCTGAAAGCACTGAGCAACAACCAGCTTCTGATTGGGAACAACCCGGTCGATGGCCAGCCCACGGATTGGCTCGTACGAGACCTGGCAACGGGCACCGAAACACTTCTCTACTCCGCCAGTGCCGTGGCGGACGTCGATGATGCCGGGAACATCTGGTTCCTCGAGGGTTCCAACCTCGTTGGGTTCCAAGCAGGAGCGACGGCTCCGAGTGTGACGATTCCGCTGTCGACCGGCATCACGGACCACCAGTATATCGCCGTCTCTGGTGTTCCAGTATTCAGTGCCCCGCAGGCGGCCTACACGCCGTTCGGCGTAGGATGTCCGGATCCGTCGGGCACGACCCCGACGCTGACCGCGCTTGCAGGTCAGGTCCCACGGATCGGGACGTCGTCGACGCTGCGTGTTGGCTCCCTCCCCCAGGTCCCCACGATCCCGGTGTTCATCCTCGGGTTCAGCAACACCGTGGCGAGCGGTCCGGCTGGGAACTACCCACTTCCCGTCGACCTCGGCATCCTTGGCTGGCCCGGCTGCCAGCAGTTGGTCTCGGTAGACGACTCGATCTACACGATCACAACGAACGGCTTTGTGGACCACGTCGTGACGATTCCACCGTACGCGTTCCTCGCGGGCATGCAGTTCCACGCACAGGCGCTCGTGCTCTACACCCCGATGGGGGTTGCGGTGACGAACGCAGTGACGGGCACTGCGGGCTGGTAGAGCGGATTCCGCTGATAGGATTCCGGGGGCGTATTACGCGCACCAGGGGCATCGCTTCAGGAATCGATCGGGCTACTCGCCGCCGGTGTCGCGCCGGCGCCAACGGTTGTTGCCGCGGTCGACGTCGATCGTGACCGTGTCGGGGTCGAGCACCACTTCGACCGGCTCGCCGGGGAACGTCACCGTGGCCGTGCGCTGGCGCCACCATGTCGCGGTGTCGATCGTGCGGCGCTCGGTGCGGTCGTCCTCGTAGCGGGCCTCGACGACGCAGGGGTGCACGGCCTTGCCGTTGTCGACCACGTGCACGACGGTGTTGCCGTCGCGCGTCTCGACCTTGTCGATGGCGTGGTCGAGCTGCCACCGCTCGAAGAACCACATGCGGAAGTAGGCGTCGAGATCGCGCTGCGCCACCCGGCTGAAGGTGTGGAAGAAGTCGTAGGGATACGGGTGCTTGAACGCCCAGTCGTGCGCGTATTCGCGGAACGCCGTGAAGAACACGTCGTCGCCGAGCATGCCGCGCAGTTGGTGCAGGATCGCGGCGGGCTTGCTGTAGCTGGCGAAGCCGAAGCCGTCACGGCCGTAGGTGTCGGCGTGGCGCATGCAGACGACGTCGTAGCCGTGGCCGATGGTGTGCGCCGCGCCCAACACGGCTCGTTTGCCGCCGTTGCTGCGCTCGCGGAATGCGTCGTTGCACAACGTCGTCCAGAACGACGTGAAGCCTTCGTCCTGCCACGCGTAGCGCTTCTCGTCGCTGCCGAGCAGCATCGGGAACCACATGTGGATCAGTTCGTGGAAGATCGTGCCGGCCGGCCGCCGGCCGCCGATGATGGTCATCATCGGGTACTCCATGCCGCCGCCGATGATGCCCTCGCACGCGGTCATGTGCGGCCACGGGTAGGGGTGCACCATCTTCGACATGTACTCGATGGCGTGCCGCGCGTATTCGGCGCCGCGGCGCCAATCGCCGGCGTTGGCCTCGAACACCGCGTGGATCATGCAGGTGCCGTCCTGGCCGGGGCCGTGCTTGTCCGCGACCACCGCGTGCGTGGCGTCCCACAGGTAGGTCCGGCCGAGGCTGACGGCGGCGTCGCGCACGTTCTCGGCGTGGAACTTCCAGGTCAGCTTGCCGCTGTCCGACGAGCGGGTCGCCTCACCGGCGTCGAGGTCGTCTTCG
Organism: bacterium; assembly: GCA_011051855.1. GTDB lineage: Bacteria > Planctomycetota > UBA1135 > UBA1135 > UBA2386. The sequence continues at coordinate 2,037 of DRKG01000138.1, forward strand.
TCGACGACGTGCACGACCTCGCGCTGCTGGCGCGCCTGGTCGAGCCGTTCGAGCGCCCGGTCGGTCAGCACGTCCTTGGGATTCTGCAGCACGCCGGTTGCGCGCACGATGTAGCCCGCCGGTGCAGTGATCGACAGGTCGTAATCGGCGTAGTCCATGTAGAACTCGCCGTTGCCGCGATAGGGGTCGGCGACCCAGCCCTCGACGTCGTCATAGACGGCGAACTGCGGGTACCAGTAGCCGAGGTAGATGACGCGATCGCCCTCGTGGCCCATGCGCGGCGCCGTGCCGGCCTTCGGGATGTCGAAGGCGTAGTCGATTGCGACCGTGCGCTGCTCGCCGCTAGCGATTTCGTCGCGCAAATATAGCGTCAGCAGGGTGTCGTGCTGCGCCTGCGCCTGCACGCGATCGCCGTCGATGCGCACCTCGCCGAGTTCCAGCCCGCCGGTTGGCACGATCGTGCGCGTGCGTTGTCGCCCTGGCCGCATCATGTCCTGGTAGAGGTGGATCACCAGCCGATCCAGGTCGTCGGGCGAGCGGTTGACGTAGGTCATCTTCGCCGTGCCGTGCACGCGCGATTCCGCCGGATCGACCTCGACCGCGATCTCGTAGCGGGCGTAGTTGGTCCAGTGCTTCGCACCCGGGTGGCCGTCGTGCGTGCGCGTGCCGTTCGCGATCGCCGCGAGGAAGCCCGGCGGCAGCTCGATCGGGTAGGGCAGCACGCGCGCCGGGCGTTCGGGCGCGGAGAACGGCGCCTGCTGGGCAGGAGCAGAGACCGCGAGCAGCGCGGCGAACAGGGGAATGGAGGAACGGTGCATGGGCATTGCTACGGGATGGTCGATGCCATGTTGCCGGTGGCGGTCGGTGCGGCAACACCGCATGTGCCCCAACCGCGTCACGGTCCGGGCGGGCCGGCGGGAATTGGAGCCGGCGCGCCGACGAATCCGCCCCTCGTTTGCCATAGGGTAGTTGGAGCGTTCCCCGGCCCCAGCCCGGACCGTGCATGATCGAGTCGTCCCCCGAGCCCGCCGCAGAACCCGCCGCCGCCGCGCGGCGCTACGTGCAGGTCGCCTTGAACCTGCCGCTGCGGCGTGAGTTCACCTACGCACTGCCCGCGGGGGTCGCCGCTCGGCCGGGCAACCGCGTGCGGGTGAACTTCCACGGCCGCAGGCTCGGCGGCGTGGTGACGGCGGTCTCCGACACGACCGACTTGCCGGCGGCGAAGGTCAAGGCGATCGAGGCGGTGCTCGACGGCGAACTGACGCTGCCGTCGGCGCTGCTCGAACTGGCGCGGGTGATGGCGAACAGCTACGGCTGTTCGATCGGCGAAGCGCTCGATGCGACCTTGCCTTCGATCGCCAAGCGGCGGGGCCAGCGGCGCATCCCGCACGTCGCGCTGGCGACCCCGCACGACCTCGCGCGGCAGGCGGTGTTCGAACTCGAAGACAAGCACCAGGCGCAATCGCGCGTGCTGCGCACGGTGCTCGAGTTCGGCGGGCCGATGCCGATTGCCGACGTGCGCCGCCGCACCGGTACCAGCGACAGCCCGTGGCGGACGCTGGTCAAACACGGCTATCTGAAGCGCGTGTTGTTGGCGGAAGAACTCGAACGGCTGGAGCCGTCGATCGAGGAGCGTGCGGATCGCCACGTGCTCAACCGGGACCAGCAGCGGGCGGTCGATGCGGTCACCGCCAAGGTCGCGGCCGGTGAGCATCGCACGTTCTTGCTGCACGGGGTGACCGGCAGCGGCAAGACCGAGGTCTACCTGCGCATCCTCGAGGAGGTGCACGCGCGCGGCAAGAGCGCGATCGTGTTGGTGCCGGAGATCTCGCTGACGCCGCAGACCGTCGGTCGGTTCGCTTCGCGATTTCCCGACGTCGCGGTGCTGCACAGCGGATTGACCGACGCCGAGCGCGCCCGGCAGTGGCAGCGTTTGCTGCAGGGCCAGGCACGGGTCGCGGTCGGTGCGCGCTCGGCTCTGTTTGCGCCGGTGAAGAACCTCGGCCTGATCGTCGTCGACGAAGAGCACGAGACGTCGTTCAAACAGGACAGCACGCCGCGCTACCACGCCCGGCAGATGGCGATCGAACGCGCCCGCATCGAGGACGCCGTGGTCGTGCTCGGTTCGGCGACGCCCACGCTGGAGTCGATCGGCAAGGCGCGCCGCGGCATCTACGAGCTGTTGACTCTACCGGAGCGTGCCGGTGCCGGCAGACCGCCCCGCATCTTGGTGCAGGATCTGCGCGGGGAACCGCAGGACGTGCGCCGCCAGGGTGTCGTGCTCTCGCGCACTCTGTTGGCGATGATGCGGGAGCGCCTGCGGGCGAGGGATCAGGTGTTGCTGTTCCTCAATCGCCGTGGCTATTCGCCGGTGCTGTTGTGTCCGGGGTGTGGTGAAGCGGTGCAGTGCGAGGCGTGCTCGGTGGCAATGACCTGGCACAACCGCCGAGGCCGCCTGGTTTGCCATTGGTGCTGCGCCGAGAAGCGGCGGCCCGAGATGTGTCTGACCTGCCAGCACGCCGGCCTGTTCGAGCTCGGCGTCGGCACCGAACGGCTCGAGCAGGTGGTCCAAGAGCGTTTTCCCGAGGCGATCGTGGCGCGCATGGATGCCGACACGATGGCCGAGCGCGGGGCGCACGAGCGAGTGCTCAGCGCGTTCCGCAAGAAGCACATCGACGTGCTGATCGGCACGCAGATGATCGCCAAGGGGCTCGACTTTCCCGATGTCACCCTGGTCGGGGTGGTGGCGGCCGACACCGGGCTGTTCGTGCCCGACTACCGCGCGGCCGAACGCACGTTCCAGTTGCTGCACCAGGTCGCCGGCCGCGCCGGCCGCGGCGACAAAGCGGGCACGGTCGTGATCCAGACGTTCTGTCCCGACAACTATGCGGTCAAGGCGGCTGCCGAGAACGATTACGACTCGTTCGTGCAGCAGGAACTGGTGTTCCGCAAGCTGACCGGCTATCCGCCGTTCGCGCGGCTGCTGCGGGTGCTCGCCGAGGGGCGTCACGAACGGGATGCGCAGCGCATCCTGCGCGAAGCGTGCGCGCCGCTGGACCGCATGCCCGACGTCGAGGTGCTCGGCCCGGCACCGGCGGTGATCGCCAAGGTCAA
>DRKG01000139.1 GCA_011051855.1 bacterium
GAGCACCATCTGCGCGAGGTCGTAGTCGGGTCCCTGCAGGTCGGCGGCGATGCTCATCGCGAACCGGAACTGCGCGTAGAACCGCCAGTCGCTGTCCGGACGGTCGAGGATGATCGTGCGGTAGCGCGCCTGCGCGAGCTGGTAGTCGCCGTCCGCGAACGCCATGTCGCCGAGGATGCGCAGCGCGTCGGCGAGGCGTCGGGTGTCCGGGTGGCGCGTAATCAGGTGTTCGAGCACGGTGCGGCCGGCGTCGCGGTCCGACCACAGGAACAGGAAGCCGCCGTCGCTCTCGGCCAGTTGCTTGCCGGCCTGCCACAGGATCGCGGTGACCTCACCGCGGCGGCTGCTGTGCGGGTAGTCGTCGGAGAAGTCGCGCAGGGTCAGGTAGGCGTCCCAGGGTTCGCCGTTGCCGAGCTGGGCGCGCGCCAGCGCGATGTCGCGGCGGTCGCGCAGTTGCCTGGGGCAGGCGTCGTCGGCCAGCGGGGCCAGGGTCGCGAGCACGTCGTCCCACTTCGCGGCCTTGACCTGTTCTTCGGCGGCGGACACCAGCAGGGCGGCGTCCGGCAGCGGTGTCGGCGGCGTGGCGCAGGCCGTCACCAGAAGCCATAGGCCCGTGGCGGGGAAGGCGACACAGCAGCGGGTCATGGCCGGCGATGTTCGGGCACGGGGCGGCCTGCGGCAACCTTGCTCTGCCCGAACGCGTTCGCCGTCGAGGTCCGCTTGGCGGTGGCGGCGAAGATCGCGCGCCGGCACGGGGCGCGTTGTTCGAGCGCGGCAGCGAGCCAGCGCGCCTGCAACGCGGCGGCGGCGGTGAGCGCGGGCGAACGCGGCAGTCGGGGCCATTCGCGGCCGCTGACGCAGGCCAGGGCCTGCAGTAGTTCGAGCGCCCCCGCCGGTATGGCCGAACGCGGCAGGCCGGCGTGCTCGCGGCAGGCGAGGCCGTGGGTTTCGGGGTGCACGAACGCCGTCGGGCCGAAGGCGCGGCCGCAGACGCAGCAACGGTCGAGGTCCGGCAGCGCACCGAGCGCTTGCAGGTGGCGCAGTTCGAGGCCGAGCACGACCTGCGGAATCGTCGCCAGCGGGCAGCGCTCGAGCAGATTGAGCCCGCCGGCCAATAGGTCGAACACTTCCGGGTCGCTGCGGCCCTCGGCGGTGGCGACGTCGGCGAGCCAGGCGAGGTGCCCGGCGGCGAGGAAACGGGGCGGCGCGCGCAGCCCCCGGCGTTCACGCAACAGCTTCGCGCGGACCAGGATGCGCAGGCCGCCGTGGTCCGCCGAGAAGGTCGCGTCGAGTTCGTTGAGGAAGTCGATCCGGCCGAGCAGTGGCGAGTCCTTGCGGTGGGCGCCCTTGGCCAAGCCGGTGATCTTGCCGTGATCGCGCGTCAGACAGGTGACGAGGCGGCTCGATTCGCGGAAGTCCCGCCGGCGGAGCACGATCGCGGTGGCGGTCGTGCGGCGGGCACGGCCCGCCCGGGTCATCGCGATTCCTCGGCCGGTTGCGGTTCGAGCGCGGTGACGCGCAGGCGCCGCACGCGGCGTTCGTCGGCATCGAGCACGCGGAACTCCACGTCGTCGACGACGACGGTCTCGCCGACCAGCGGGATGCGGTTGCAGTTCGCGATCACCAGACCGGCGATCGTCTCCCAGTCGCCGTCCTCGGGCAGTTTCGTGCCGAGCAGGCGATTGAGCTCCTGCACCGACGTGCGCGCCGGGATCTCGACCACGCGACCGGCTTCGACGACGTGCACCTGATCCTCGCCCTGCTCGGAGGTCGGCGGGTCGTATTCGTCCTCGATCTCGCCGACGATCTCTTCGATCAGGTCTTCGACGGTGGCGAGGCCGACGGTGGTGCCGTACTCGTCGATGACGATCGCCATGTGCTGGTTGCCGGCCTGGATGCGGCGCAGCAGTTGCGCCGTGCCGGTGGTCTCGGGCACGAACAGCGGCTCGCGCAGCAGCGTGCGCAGCGGGGTCTGTCCGAGCTGATCGGGGCGCTGCTGCATCATGCGCAGTGCGTCCTTCACGTAGAAGATGCCGACCACCTCGTCGATGCGCTCGCGGTAGACCGGGTAGCGGGAGAACTCATCTTCGAGTGCCTGGTCGAGGGCTTCGCGCAGGTTGATCGCGTCCGACATCGCGCGGATGTCGGGTCGCGGAGTCATCACCTGCGAGACCTGCTGGTCCTTGAGCGCCAGGATGTTGCCGATCCAGGTGCGTTCGGCGTCGGCGAGTCCGTCGGCGTCGACGTTGTCGGCGACGGCGGCCATCACCTGCTTCTGCACCTCGGCCGGGTCGTGGGCGAGGCGGCGCTGCAGGCGAAGCGCGCGCACGAACAGATTGGTCGTGCCCTGTAGCGGCAGCACCAGCGGCCAGCGCAGTGCATACCAGCCGAGGCGCAGCAGCGGCAGTACGCGCAGCACGGTCTGTTCGGCGCGGGCATCGGCGAACACGCCCGGCAGGGTGCCGGCGACGAACAGCATCAACGCCACCCACGAGCCGAGCGCCCACGGGTAGCTGTCGGGATCGACCGCGTGGCCGAGCGCCCACAGGCCGACGATCCACCCGGCGGCGGCGTAGGCCGTGGCGACGACGAAGTATTCGCGGTCGCGCCCGCCGAGTTCCGCGGTGCGCTCGCCGCGATCGGCGCGCTTGCGTTCGAGCAGCAACTGGTCGAGGCGGGTCGGCGAGTAGCCGATCAAGCTGGCGGCGGCGATTGCGCCGTAGCCGCCGAGGGCGGCCGCGCCGAGGGCGATCGCGGCGAAGCCGGGGTAGATGTTCGCGTCGATGTCGACGACCAGCCGTTCCGGCGCGAGCGGGGCGAACGGCAGCACCAGCGCGACGCCTGCGGCCGGGGTGGCGGTGGTCGGGGTCGGGCGGGGTGCGCGACCAGGCGGAGGTTCGGGTTCCTCGCGCGCGCCGTCGGGCGGCGCGTCGCCGCTGACTGGGTCCGGGTTCTTGCTTGGCACGGGTGGAGAGAGCATACGTGGCGACGGGCGGCCGTGGATCCCTTTTGGCTGCCGAGTTGTAACCGTCAGTCCTGAGCCTGTTTAGGTGAGTCGTCGCGATGCTCGTCGGCGTCGATGTCGACGGAGAACCGGTTGCGCCCGGCTCCCTTGCTGGCGTAGAGCGCGTGGTCCGCGCGCACCAGGATCGACTCGGCCGTGTCCCCCGGGCGGTGGCTGGTGAGCCCGATCGAAACGGTGATCGGCAGGCCGATCTGTTCGCCGCGCGCCTGCACCGCGGTGAACATGCGCGCCGCCAGCACGGTCGCTTCGTCGGGTGTCGTGTCCGGCAGCACGATCAGGAACTCCTCGCCGCCGTAGCGGCACACGGTGTCTACCTTGCGCACGGTCTGGCGCAGCACTTCGGCGGTCGCGCGCAGGGCGGTGTCGCCTTGCACGTGGCCGAGGGTGTCGTTCAAGCGCTTGAAGTGGTCGAGGTCGCACATCAGCACGGTCAGCGGGCGTCGATCGCGTTCGGTCGCGGCAACCGCTTTCTCGAGCGCGTGCAGCCCCATGCGGCGGTTGAACAGGTGCGTCAGCGGGTCGGTCAGGGCGAACTTCTGGGCGCGTTGCCGACGGCGCCGCAGCAGCAGGTTCTGCGTCAACAGGGTGCCGGTCATGCCGAGGATCGTCGGCAGCGTCAGCTCGTCTTCGGCGTCGAACGCGAGTTGGCTCAGCGAGCGGTCGAGCAGCAAGAACGCGGGCATCTGGAACTCGTAGTTCAGCGGCACCACGAGCAGTTCTTCCGCGGCGAGCGCCGGCAGCAGGCCCTCGCGTTCGTCGCCGTGGGGCTGCAGCAGCTTCGGCACGCGCGCCTGCTGAGCGTCGGCCAGGAACGCGGTGTCGCGGGCCGTCAGGTCGATCCGGGTGACCGCCAGGCGGCGCGACGACGAGTCCGCCTTCGAACGCAGCGTCAACGTGTCGTTGCCCCGGCACCACTTTGCATAGTATGCGCTGTCGCAGTTGCCGTAACGGATCGCCGCCGCCGTCAGCGCGGTGATGATGCCCCGGTAGCTGTCGGAGTGCATGCACCCGAGGATGCTGATCACGCCTTCGTCGAGGGCGTTGCCGTCGAAGCCGAACCACAAGCCGCCCGGGTCGTCACCGGCGACCTCGCGGTCGCTGACGTCGTCGGCGAAGCCGAACGAGCGCAGGGCGCCGTCGACGTTGCGCCGCAGACTCGTCGCCGAGACCAGTTCCGAGCGATCGAGCCCGGTGAGTGCTCGTTCGATGCGCGGGTCCTCGTCGGCATCCGGGTGGCGGTAGCCCGCCGCGCACGCCAGCAGCTCGGCGGCGAGCACCAGGGCCACCGGGTCGGGAGGTTCGGTGGTCGTCGTCGGGCGATCGGCCATCTCGATCGCCAGCAAGAGCGACACGAACGGTGCCGGCAGGTGCCAGCTCACGATCCAGTCGGCGGCCGAGCGGGAGTCGTCGCCGAGGCGTGTCAGCCACTCGGGCAGGTCGTGCACGAGGCCGACGAGGTAGGCGGCCTCGGGATCCATCAGGCCGGTTCGTTCGGCGAGGTCCCTGGCCGCGAACGCGGTGGCGATTGCATGTCGCCACAGGGGTTCGAGCGGTTGCGCGTCGTCGAGGTCGGTCTCGGTCTGCCGGAACAGCCGCAGGGCCAGCGTCGGGCCCAGAGCCCTGACGATGCCGCGCACCGTGGTCGGAGTGTTCCCGCTGCGGAACGCCGGCGCGTTGGCGGCCCGCAGACCGCGCACGATCGCCAGGGGGTCGATGCCGAGCAGCGCGACGAGTTCTTCCTCGCCGAGTTCCAGTTGGTTCAGGATGCGGTTCAGTCGCCGGTGCAGGCGCGGTAGCGACAGCACCGACGGCAGCTTGCGCAGTGGATTCTGCGGCGGAGTTGGGTTGGGAGCATCGGTCACGTTGCAGGTCGCCCAGTCCCTTGTTCGGCTCCGCACGGGTGCGGGCTCAAGTCGCCAGGGTGGCCGTTGCCGGCGGGAACTCCGATCTCCGGCTGGATGTCCACAAGTTGCCATCAGGGAACGGGTTACCTGATGACATGCAAACGCCTGTGACGATTCTGGGACCGTTTGGCCCGCCCTTCGCATGGGGACGAGCGCCATGACCTGCTCCCCCTCGCAGAAGGTCGATCGCTCGGTTGCGTCCCCCGAGCGTGAGCGGATTCGCACGCAGTTGCTCCACCTGCTGGAGCGCTTGGGCTGCGCCCTCCCGCTGGAACCCTCGGACTCCCCGCACGGTGACGCGGCGCTCGCGACCGCGTTGATGGACGCATATCGGCGCACCCGCGACGCCGAGGCCTTCGACGCTC
>DRKG01000140.1 GCA_011051855.1 bacterium
CCTGCGTTGCCTCGAGGACGCGCGTTCGCGCGGCGATCTGTTGGTGGTCGCAGTCAACTCCGACAAGTCGACCGAGACGCTGAAGGGCAAAGGCCATCCGATCATCCCGCTCGCCGAGCGCATGGAGATGCTGTCGGGCCTGTCGTTCGTCGACTACGTCACCTCGTTCGACGGCGACACCGCGGACGACCTGCTCAAGCAGTTGCAGCCGTCGATGTACGCCAAAGGCACCGACTACAACCTGCGCACGCTGCCCGAGAAGGCGACCGTCAAGGAACTCGAGATCAAGGCCGTGTTCGTCGGCGGCAAGAAGGGCCATTCGACGAGCAAGATCATCCAGAAGATCAACCGGCTGAAGAAGAAGTAGCCGCAGCGGTGTCGCTGTAGGAACTGTACCATCGGCGGCAACGGCCGGGCTCAAGCCCTCGGCGGAGATGGCCCGATGGCCCGCCCGATGGGGGGAACCGCTACGACGCAGCCGCCGACGCCGAGCGCGCGACCGCGCCGTGCCGTGACCTTCACGGCGATTCCGCTGGTCGGCCTGGCGCGTGGCGACGCGGTGCCGTTCCCGCTCTACCTCAGCACCGCCGAGAACACCTGGGTGCTCTACCGGCCGGAGGCGAGCGAACTCGACGAGTCGCACATCGGGCGCCTGACGGCCGAGGGTGTGCACACGCTGTTCATCCGCGACCAGGATCGGGCGGCCTACTTCGCGCGCGTCGAGAACGAACTCGAAGCGGTGCTGCACGACCGGTCGGTGCCGCTGCACGGTCGAGCCGACGTGCTCTGCGGGGTTGCGACCAAGGTGGCCGACGATCTGCTGACGGCTCCCGACAAGGAGTCCGTGCGGCGGGCGCAGAAGGTGATGATCGCGACCAGCAGCCTGCTGCTGCGCGAGAATCAGGGCTTCCAGGCCGTTCGCCGGGTGCTGTCGGCCGGCCCGGACCTGAAGCGCCACAGCCTGACCGTGGGATTCCTCTGCATGGGCCTCGCTCGCCTGCTGCTGACCGGCGACAGTGCCACGTTGACGACCGCAGGTCTCGCCGGGCTGCTGCACGACGTCGGCAAGGTCGGCCACGAGGATCTCGAACACGATCCCGAGCACGCCGCGCGCGGGGCGTCCTACCTGGTCCGCCTCGGCCTGGCGGGCGAGGTGGTGCGGGCGGTGAAGAACCACCACGAGTGCGTCGACGGATCCGGCTTTCCGCAGGGTCTGCAGGGCGGCCAGATCCCGGAACTCGCGCGCATCGTCGGCATCGTCGACATCTTCGACAAGGTCTACAACAGCCACGAACCGCGAGTCGGGGTGTTCGACGCGTTGCGCATCCTGGCGCAGGCCTACCGCGGCTGCTTCGACAACCGCATGGCCCAGGGGTTGGTCAGGCTGTTCCGCTGATCGGGCGCTCGGGGTCCGCCGGCCGGCCGAACGCCTGCCAATAGGTATCGGCGCCTTCGCGGCGAAGTGCCGCCGGGTCGCCGTAGCCGAACAGGCAGGCGATCGTGCGCGATCCCAGGGCCTTGCCGGCGCGCAGATCCTGCAGGCCGTCGCCGACCATGACCGCGTCGACCGAAGAAGCGTCCAGGCGCTCGAGCGCGTGGCGCAGCATCGCCGGGTCGGGCTTTCTGGTCGGGAGCGTGTCGCCGCCGATGACCACGTCGGTGAACGCTCCGAGCCCCAGGTGTTCGGCCAGCGGTCGCGCGAACCGTTCCGGCTTGTTGGTCACGACGGCGATCGGGTGGCCGTCGGCTGCGAGCCGTTCGAGATGCTCCTGCACCCCCGGAAACAGCGTCGCGTCGCCGGTGCACTGTGCGGTGTGGTGCTCGGCGTAGGCGGCGTAGGCGTCGTCGATGGTGGCGTCGTCCGGGCCGAGCTCGGCCAGCGCCCGCACCAGCAACGTGCGCGCACCATCGCCGATGTAGGAACGCACGGTGGCGAGCGCGAGCGGCGGCAGGTCGAACCGCGCCCGCACCGCGTTCGTACTGGCGGCGAGGTCGGGCAGCGTGTCGGCGAGCGTGCCGTCGAGATCGAACAGGAATGCGGGCGGTCGCGTCACGAGCACCGATATACTCATCGGCCACCGATGAAGCGCGCACTCCTGCTGTTGTCGTTGGGTCTGTTGGCGTCGTGCGGCTCCGTGCACCACTGGCGAGAGCTGCAGACGGACGCCATGCCGCTCGGCGAAGCCTGGAACGGCTTCGTCGAGATCGTCACCGGCCGCAACGGCTTCGCGACCGACTACGCCGGCACCGATCGCGGAAACGGCGTCTGGCTGTCGCGCTGGAAGCGGCGCGAACTCGCCGGCAACTACCGCGGCCGGATCCGCCTGCGCGGCGAGTTTCTGGTCGACGACGGTTCGACGCAGGAGGGCTGGCTGTTGCGCTACTACATCGAGCGCGAGAAGGTCGAAGACCTGCGCCGCCACCGCGATCCGCGCGAGGAAGACTACTCGGCCGATGGGCAGGATACGCAGGCGGAGGAGGACCTCTACCAGCGGCTGGTGCGCAGGCTGTCACCGACGGCGGTCAAGAACGCCGGCAACCCGCCGACGCGCTGACCCGAACCGTCGCTGCCATCGGCCACAGGCGCCGCGTTGGCAACGGTGCCGCGCTTGTGCTTTCCTGGGGGGACGCCGAGCGTCGATCAAACCTCGGTACTCGCCATGGCCGAGCTGTCCGTACTGATCGTCAACTACAACACCTGGCGCGAGTGCGCGCAGGCGATCGCGACGTTGCGGCAGCACGGGCCGACCCGTCCCGACGGCTCGCCGATGCCGTTCGAGTGCATCGTCGTCGACAACTGCTCGCCGCAGCAACCGCAACGCTGGATCGACGAGGTCGAGGAGCAACTGCGCCTGCTGTGCGCCGAGCAGCGCGACGAGCGCGCCGGCGTGCTGATCCGCCACGGCGAGAACGGCGGCTACAGCAAGGGCATGAACTTGGCGTTCCGCCACAGTCGCGGGCGTTGGATCCTGGTCAGCAACCCGGACTTGGTGTTCGGCGACGGCTTGATCCCGAAGCTGCAGCGCCACCTCGAGAACGATCCGCAGGCCGGCATCGTCGTGCCGAAGGGTTTCTGGGACACCGCCTACAGCGGCCACCTGCCGCCGAACACGTTGCCGACGCTCGCCGATGCGTGGGTCGAGGCACTGAGCCAGTATTCGCGCGGCGTGCGCCGCCGGCACGCGCGCCGGTTGCTGGCGAGTTGGATGAAGGTCTGGCAGGCCGAACGGCCGCTGCACCTGCCGATGATGTCCGGCTGCCTGTTCCTGATCGAGCGCGACTACTTCGAGTCGATCGGCAGGTTCGATGAACGCTACCCGCTCTACTACGAGGACGCGGACCTGTCGGTTGCGATCCGCAGGAGCGGTCGCACCGTCACCCAGGTGCCGGACGCGCGCCTGATCCATTTCGTCAACCGCTCGGGCATGAGCGACTTGCAGACGATGTGGCAGCGTCACCACGAGAGCCGGCGCAAGTTCTATCGCAAGTGGTACGGCCCGCTCGGTAGCGCGACGCTCGCCGTGACCCGATGGCTGGTGCAGACCAGGTTGCTGCGGCGGTTGCGCAAAGTCGTGCCGGAGGAACCGTTCACCGATCTCGGCGAGAGCGGCGCGCCGCCGGTGCTGGAACTGCCGCGCCACTGCGAGCGCTACTTGGTGCTGATGTCGCTGGACATGCGGTTCTTCCTCGCCGCCGGCATCTATGGCAGCGGGGACCGCTGGACGCCGAGCGACGAGGCGTTCGCGGCGTTCGTCAACGCGAACTTCTACTTCTGCGTCTACGACCTCAGCGGCGGTCGCCCGGAGCACCTCGGCACCTGGCGCTACTACTGCCTGTCGCACCTCGGCCAGCCGGTCCCC
>DRKG01000141.1 GCA_011051855.1 bacterium
AACCAGAACACGACCAACCAGGTCGCGGCGAGCGCGAGCCACATCCACGGTCGGATCGGAGCGAGCGGAACGGGTTCGAAGCGGGTCATGGGGTCTTGAAGGCCTTCAGGCGGGCGACGAACAACTGTCGTTTGCGGCCGCGCTGCAGCACGATGCCGAGCGCTTGCAGGTCGTCGAGTTCGAGAGCACCGCGCCAGCGGGCTTCGTCGGCGCCGACGAGCACGACCTGGCGGCCGAGCAGGGTGTCGTCGGGGAGCCGGGTCGACGCGAAGTCGTCGTAGGCGCTCGGCCGCCCGCCGAGCAGGCGGGACGCGCAGCGCACGATCGGGTGGCCGGGGAGGTAGAACCCGAGCAGGCCGACCCGGTCGTAGTAGTTGACCAGGATCGGAAGGTCCTCGGCGTTCTTGCCGGTCGCCGCGCGCACGCGCGTGCGGATCTCGTCGGCGAACCGGCGATGGCCGACGACGCGGTGCAGCGCGTTGTCCCAGTCCTGCCCGAGCGCCGCGCCGAGTCGGGCGACCCCCTGCAGCATCGGAATCGCGAAAAGGATCACGGCCATGGTGGCGATGCCACGGATCGCGATCGCGCGCCGCAGCCACCGCCACCTGCCGTCGAGCTGCTGTCGTCGCAGCCACAGCGCCGTCGGAGCGACCAGCGGGCCATACGCGCCGATCGCCCAGTTGCCTTCGACGCGCGTGCGCAGCGACACGAACGCATAGAACACCAGCACCGGCAGGGCGCCCCACAGGCACAGGCGCACCATGGCGGCGTTGTCCTGGTGCCGCGCCCAGCGCACGCCGAGCCACATCGCGATCGCGACGAACGGGCCGCAGGCGGTGAACACGATGCCGAAGTATTCGATCGTCCACATCGGTTGGTAGCCGGTGAACGTCGACGTGTTGCTGCCGTCGGCCTCCATGCTCAGGTGGCCGAGCAGGTGGCGCACGGTGGCCCAATCGTGCTGCGCGTTCCAGAGCAGAACGCAGCCGGGGCCGATGGCGAACGCCAGAAAGCCGAGCAGCGCGCCGCGCCGGAGGCCGTGTGCGTTGGCGAGCGTGCGCCGATCGAACCACAGCCCGAGCAACAGCCCGAGGCCCGCGAGCACGGCGGTGTACTTGGCCAGGAAGGCGAACGCGAGGGAGGCGCCGATCACGACGCACGGCGTCGTCACCGGACGACCAGCGTTGGCGCGGCGGTGCAGATCGACGGTGGCCGCACTCGCCACCATCCAGCCGGCGATCATCGGCATGTCGATCGTCATCACCGACGCGGTCACCTGGTAGGCGGCGACGGCCTGGAACAGCAGTGCCGCAAGGAGCGCGACCTTGCGTGGTTCCTTCGGCGCCAGCATCGCGCCGAGCCAGCCGGCCGCCATCGTCGCCACCGCACCCGACAACCAGGTGAAGACCCGCACGCCGACCTCGTTGTGTCCCAACAGCTCCGTGCCCAGCCGGATCAGCCACGCGACGGCCGGACCCTTGGTGTGGTAGGAGAGCTGCAGGTTGCGCGCCCAGTCCCAGTAGTGTGCCTCGTCGCCGGCGAGTTCGAAGCGGAACAACAGGCCGTGGAACAGAAGCCGCAGCACCACGGACGCCGCCGCGATCCGAGCGACCGGCCCGACCCATCTGCGGTCGTCGGTGGGCGTTCGCGCAGTGTCGGGGCTCATGAGCGCCAGCGAACTTACGTGGGGCTGCCCGGCGAATGCAACGCCGCGGCGATGGGGTTGGGGTCCGGCCGCTTCCAGCTACCCTCTCGTTCCATGGTGTGCCAGCAAACGCGGAAGGTTGTCGTCGCGGTTGCGCTCGCGCTCGTGGGTGCTGGACCGGTCTGCGCCCAGTCCGGCGAGGCGCCGCGTCGCGACGCGAAGAAGGGCGACTTCCTGCGGTTTCCGCTCGGCCCTCTGGGAGCGCGCGGCGAGGTGCTCGCAGGCTCGGAAGAGATCACCGTGCTCGATGTCGCGAAGGGGAGCCCGGCGGCGCAGGCGGGGCTCGCACGGGCCGACGTGATCGTCGCCATCGACGACGCGGTGCCGCCGAAGCACGTGCGCACGCTCGAGGTGCTCGATGGGCCGATGCGCGCGCTGGGGGATGCCATCGATCGGGCGGAGCGGACCGGCGAAGCGCTGCGATTGGCGGTGCGACGCGGCCGAGAGTGCCGCGATCTGTCGATCACGCTTGCCAGGCGTGGGAGCCTCGACCCGATCGACGCGGGGGCCGAAGGCAAGGCCGGGCAGTTCTACGACGGCATCTGCCGGGATCTGTTGCGCAGCCAATGTGAGGACGGCAGTTGGCGGGCCCGCACGGGCGACGACGCGACCCGCTACGTGACCGCGCTGTGTGGGCTGGCGCTGCTGGGGCGCGGGGATCCTTCCCATCGCGATGCGCTGGCGAAGGTGGCGACCTTCCTCGCTGGGCCCGATCGCCGCGGCACCGTCAGCGCCGATCTGCTGCAGCCGGCTGGCTTGTCGAACTGGCACATCACCATGTCGGGCATCTTCCTGGCCGAGTACGTGCTCGCCACGGGCGAGCGGCAGTGGCTCCCGACGCTGCAGCACCTGTGTGACTGCATGGCCGAGCGGCAGACCGAGAACGGCCGCTATGGGCACGGCATCCAGGTCGGCTACGGCGGCAAGGGCTTCAACATCATCAACACGCACGCGCATCTTCTGTGGGCTCTGGCCGAGCGCGCCGGCTGCCGCATCGACTCGGATGCGTGGTCGCGTTCGCTCGCCGAGATCATCGCCTCGACCGGCGACAACGGCGGCGTGCGCTATTGGACGTTGCAGACGGGCTACTGGGACGCGGCGGCGCGCACCGGCCAGATGGCGCTGGCTCTGGCGCTGCGTGGCGAACGGCCGGAACTCGCGGCGAAGATGGCGGCCTACCTGGCCGCGCACTCTCGCCGGATGCGCGAGGCGCACGCGATGGGGTCGATCGGCATGATCTTCGGCACCCTGGCGCTGCGGCGGCTCGATCGCAGTGCGTGGGCCGCACACCTGCATCGATGGCGTTGGTATCTCGACCTGATGCGCCTGCCGGATGATTCGGCAGGCTACGTGGGCGGCAAGCGCAACAACGGTGGCGACCACTACCTGCGCGAGGAACACGTCGCCAATGCGATCGCGGGCCTGATGTTCGCCAGTGCGCGTGGCCATCTGCACCTGAGCGGCAACGAACAGAATGGCTGGTTCGGTCGGTTGCGAGAGAATCCCGTCCGATGACCCGGAAGTGACACGCGCGGGTTCGGGCGCAGCTAGCGTCCCGAACCATGAACACCAACTCCGCCATCGTCGCGGCGACCCTGTGTGCCGCCGCATTGACCACCTCGGCTTTGTCCGCGCAGGGCAGCATCGAGCTGCCGAGCACCGCCAATCCGACGTTCGAGTTGACCGACTACGAGCAGGTGCCGTTCATGCAGCCGAACGCACGCGGGCAGATGTTCTATGGCGCCAGCGAAGTCGGAACCGAGCCGTTCGTCGCCACCGGGCTGTCGTTCC
>DRKG01000142.1 GCA_011051855.1 bacterium
AGGGAAAGACGGCCCGGCTCGGGCAGCCGGGCCCCCTACGACCGGGGGAACCGATCAGTATTCGAGCACGATCACCGGCATCAGGCCGATCTGCGGCCCCCACGGCGATGACTGCGCTGTTCCCGGGAAGAACATACTGTTGCAGTGATTGCCGGTGCCGGTGGAGTTGCAGACCAACTGCAGGCCGTTGCTGAACGACAGCGGCACGGCCGACCGCGTCGTGTCGATCCAGGCCGCCTGCAGACCGAGCCGCTGGCCGGCCACGGCGTTGCCCGGGACGTCGAAGGTGGTGCCGAATCTGCCGGTGTTGTCGGCGACTCCCGCCCAGGCCACGCCGAGCGGGGTCCACATGTGGCAATCGGCCATCAGTGGGTCGAAGGCCCCGAACGTGCCCCCGTAGCCGAGGTAGGTGCCGCCGGTGGCGTTCTCGGGGTCGACGCCGACCCAGACCAGCACCGGGCCTGCTCCGAGACCCGTTCCCATCGGGGAACCGACCCCGGTCACGGTCAGGTTGCCCGTGGTCCCGGCCATCGGGCCGCCCGCGCTCGTCCAGCGCAGTTCGGTCGGCTCGCTGCGGCTGGTGCAGCTCCCATCGCCGACGACCGCGACCAAACCTTCGTCGACACCATCTTCGAACCAGACCGCGTCGACCCACTGGTCGGCCGCAATCGTCAGCGGTGCATCCGAGGTCACGAACTCGAGGAACAGCGTGCCGGCGGTGACCGGCAGCGGCGTCGCAAACGTGATCTGCACGAACTCCTGGCCGACGGTGGTCGCGTGGTTCGGGGCGGCGGTCGCCGGCACGTTGACGACACTCGGACCGAACAAGGTCACCGGCGGCGGGTTCTGTGGGCGGTTCTGCGAGTAGGTGCCGAGCATCTGCGCGGCCGGGTACGGCTGAAACCCCCCGAGGATCTCCAGGGTGCGCGTCATCGCACCCCAGGAGCCCGAGCCGGGCAGCACCGAGCGGCGCAACCGCAGGCCGGTGATCGTCTGGCCGACGAAGTTCGGTGGCAGCAGGTCCGCGTCGATGAACACCTGCAACCGGCCCTCGCTCCACCGCAGGGGCATGGCCACGGCGGCGTTGCCCGGCAGCGTCTCGAACGCCGGGGGCACGGTCGCGGTCGCCTGGGCCACGGCGGCCGTGGTCGTGGCCATCGTGGCCAGGGCAATCGCCAGGATCGCGCTCGTGTGGTTCTGCATCGCTTCGCCTCCAGTCTGCGATGCCATCGGCATCTCGGCGGCAACGACCGAAGCGGTGGCGGAGAAAATAGAAAGGGCCCGGTCCCCACCGGGCCCTCTCTGGGGTCGTCCGCAACTCGACGTCCCCTGCTTCCCTGTCCCACTGCCTTATCGGCGCACCGCGGTCCTCGACCTGAGCGGGTTCCGCGGCGATCTCGATTCGGAACGTCGTTGCGAACGGCGGGTCGGGTGCGCGAGCATGGCCGGATGCCCGTTCCTCCGCCCACGGCCCCGGTGTCGATCGTGACCGGCAGCAGCCGCGGCATCGGCCGCCAGATCGCCGCGGCGCTGGCGCGCGATGGCCACCGCCTGATGCTGGTCGCGCGCGACGCGACTGCGCTCACTTCCGTCGCCGACGAACTGCGCAACGCCGGTTCCCAGGTGGCGACCGTGGCGGTCGACCTCCGGGCCACCGGCGCCGTCGAGCGGGTGTTGACCGCGACCGAGGACGCGTTCGGCAAACCCGACGTGATCGTCAACAACGCCGGCACGGCGCCCTCGGAGAAGGTCGAGAACACGACCGACGCAATGCTTCGGGAAGCATTCGACCTGCACGTGGCGGTCCCGCTCGCGTTCGCGCGCACGTGCGCCGCCGACATGAAGGCGCGCGGCAGCGGTTGCCTGATGCACCTGGCGTCGACCGCAGGCCTGCAGGGGTTCGCGTTCACCTCGGCCTACTCAGCCGCCAAGCACGGCATGGTTGGGCTGGTGCGCGCACTCCATGCCGAACTGCGGCCGCGCGGCCTGCACGTCTACGCGGTATGCCCCGGGTTCGTCGACACCGACATCACCCGCCGCGCGGCGGCAGCGATCGCGCGCAAGGGTCGCACGAGCGCCGACGAGGCCATGGTGCGCATGGGCGAGCAGAACCGCATCGGCCGCATGCACACGCCAGCCGAAGTCGCCGACGCGGTTGCCGGACTGCTGCGCGGACGCCCCGAGGGTTGCGTCTACGATCTCGACCGATCTCCACCCGCCTTCCTCGATCCACGATGAGCGAATACGACTTCCAGTTCGACGTCGACGCCGACGGCGTCGCTACCTTGACCTTCGACCGTCCGGACACACTCAACTCGCTTACGTTCGCCATCTATGGGCAGCTCGAGCGGCTGTTCCGCGACCTGCGCACCGATGACGAGGTCAAGGTCGTGGTGATGACCGGCAAGGGGAAGGGGTTCTGCAGCGGCGGCAGCGTCGAGGAGATCATCGGGCCGCTGCTCGAGGCAGAACTCGACGGCACGCTCGAGTTCACCCGTATGACCGGCGCCGTGGTGCGCAACATGCTGCGCCTGGACAAGCCGATCCTGGCGGCGATCAACGGCGTCGCGGCCGGCGCCGGCTCAGTCTTGGCCCTGGCCAGCGACCTCCGGGTCATGGCGGACACCGCGAAGTTCGCCTTCCTGTTCACCAAGGTCGGCCTGACCGGGGCCGACATGGGGGCGGCGTGGCTCTTGCCGAAGGTCATCGGCACCGGGCGCGCGATGGAGCATCTGCTGCTCGGCGACAAGCTCCCGGCGGACGAATGCCTGCGTATCGGGCTCGCCAACCGGGTCGTCGCCCGCGAGCACGTGCTCGCGGAAACCCTGGCGCTGGCGCGGCGGCTCGCGGCCGGACCGGGCCTCGCACTCGGCATGACCAAGAAGATGGTCTGGCACGAATGGCCGATGGACCTCGATGCCGCGATCGAACAGGAAGCGCAGGCGCAGGCGCTGTTGCTGCGCGCCCACGACCATCGCGAGTTCTACAACGCGTGGATGGAGAAGCGCGAACCGAGGTTCCAGGGGCGATGAACGAGGCACTCTGGCTTCCCGACGACGAGCTGTCCGCCGACGAACGGGCGTTCGCGCGCGAGTTGCGCGCGTTCAGCGACGACAAGCTGGCGCCACACGCCCGCGCGATCGACGAGCAGCGCACGTTCCGACGCGAGATGGTCGCCGACCTGGCAGCCGCGGGCGTGCTCGGCGGGCCGTTGCCTACCGGCGTCGGCGGCGGCGGCTGGACTCCGCTGCAACTGGCGATCGCGCACGAAGAACTGGGCGCCGTCTGCGGCAACGCCCGCGGCTTCTGCGCCGTGCAGACGGGGCTCGTCACCCAGACCCTGTACCGGCACGGCAACGACGCCCAGCGGCGACGCTGGCTCGGTCCGCTGATGCGCGGCGAGGCGATCGGCTGTTTCGCGTTGACCGAGCCCGATGCCGGCAGCGACGTCGCGTCGCTGGCGACCCGCGCCGAACGGCAGGCGGACGGCAGCTACCGGGTATTCGGCGGCAAGCACTGGATCACCAACGGCGGGATCGCCGACGTGATGCTGCTGTTCGCGAACGTCGATCCATCGCTCGGGCACAAGGGCATCACCGCCTTCGTGGTCACCACCGACCGCGACGGGATCGAACGCCACGCGATGCCGGGCGTCGACCTCGGCCACCGCGGCAGCGATCACGCCGCGATCACGTTCGATGGCATGCCAGTCGCCGCGGACGAAGTCCTCGGCCCGATCGGCAGAGGCTTTTCGATCGCGATGTCCGGCCTCGCCGCCGGGCGCCTGTCGGTGGCGGCCGGCGCCGTCGGCGTGCATCGCCGCGCGCTCGCCGAGTCGGTCGCGTTCACCACCGGCCGCGCGCAGTTCGGGCAACCGCTGGCGCAGTTCCAGATGGTGCAGGAACGCCTGGCCGACGTGTTCACCGCGCTGCACTGCAGCCGCGCGCTCGTCTACCGCTGCGCCCGCCGCCGCCAGCAAGGCAACGAGACCCACGCCGACGTCGCGATGGCCAAGCTGCACGCGACCGAGGCCGCCGCCGCCGCCGCCGAACATGCCGTGATGCTCCACGGTGCGCGCGGCTATACGTCAGCGTTCCCGGTCGAACGCCTCTGGCGGGACATCCAGGCCCTGCGCATCTACGAGGGCACCTCGATGATCCAGAAGACGATCCTGGCCCGCATGCTCACCGAGCGCGCAAAGTAAGGTCCACCAACCCTGCCGGCGCTAACCCGCCGGCGCCTCAGCGGCCGTCGTCGGATACGCGCATGTTCGAGAAACCGATGGTGACCGTCGCCTGGTCTTCCCAGCCGCCGAACTCACCGGGCTTGTCGTTCTGCAGCCGCATTTCCATCGCGACCATGTCCTTCATCACGCGTGGATTGGCCGCGACCAGGCGGCGCAGCACCTTGATGCGTTCCCAACAGACGTCCTCGGTCTCCATGCCGCGGCCGTCCGGGTAGCGCGCGACGATCCGGCTCGGCGGTTCGACGACGATGCGGATGTCGGACGAGTACGACAGCGCGCCGTCGATCGTCTGCTCGATCCAACCGCGCACGCCCGGCTTGACCGAGGCGATGGAGCGCGGGCTGAATGGCTCGAAGAACCTCGACATCGGCGCGGTCAGCGTGATCGTGTCGTTGGTCACGTTGATGTCGAGCGACTTGCCGGCGACCTCTTCAAAGTCTTCGAGCACCTCGTCGAGGAACTGGCGCATCTCGCCGTCCTGAGCAGTGATCATCGGCACCGGCGCCATGATCTCACCGCCCCCCTTCTGCTTGTCGAAGAGGCCGGTGTCCTTGGTCTTGCCTTCGCCGGCGATGTTGAAGGCGAACTGGATCGACTTCTTCAGCTTCTTCAGCTTCTCGAGGTCCTGCACGCCCATCGCGTAGAGCACCACGAACAGCGCGAACAACAGCGTCATCATGTCCGCGAACGAGATGACCCATCGCTCGTGGTTGACGTGCTCTTCGTGCTTGTGCTTCTTCGCCATCGCGCCCGGATCACTTTGCGATCAGTGCTTCTTGTCACCGCCGCCGTGGCTGCCGGCGTAGACCTTCAACTTGCTCCGCAGCGCCCCCGGCGCGATGCCCGACTGGATGCCGACGACGCCCTCGAGGATCATGCTCTTCAACAACTGGTCGTGCTCGATGTGCCGCTTCAGCTTGAACGACATCGGCAGGCACACGACGTTGGCGAACCCGACTCCATAGACCGTCGCCACGAACGCGACCGCGATACCCGGGCCGATCAATGCCGGCTGGTCGAGCACCGACATCACGTGCATCAGGCCGAGCACCGCGCCGAGCACGCCGACCGTCGGCGCAAGCGCACCCCAGGTCTCCCAGAACTTCATACCCGCCTTCTGGTCTTCCTCGGTGATGTGCATGTCGACTTCGACGGTCTCGCGGATCGCCTCGGCCGAGCTGCCGTCGATCGCAAGCGTCAGGCACTTCACCAGGAACGGGTCCCCCTGGCCGCTGTTGGCATAGGTCTCGAGTGCGAGCAGTCCCTCGCGGCGGGCCAGATTGGCGAGTTCGAGGA
>DRKG01000143.1 GCA_011051855.1 bacterium
GAGCGGCTACGTACTGGCCGGGCTCGACGTCGACGCGAGCCGGGGCTCGCGCGACGACCTCGAACTGATCGCGCCGCAGCGCCCCTGCCTGCGCGGTAGCCTGCGCGATTCGGCCGGCGACCCGCTTCCCGGCTGGCACGTCCTGGCCGTGCCCGAAGTCGGCACCGCCGCGCACCGCATGTTCCGCCGCCGCGAAGCGAAGACCGGCCCGGACGGAAGCTTCTCGGTGCCCGCCGTCGACGCGCGGGAACCCTACCAATTGGGCTTCTATCCCCCGGATCGCTGGTGGCCGCATCCGCTCCGTTGGCCGGTCGCGCTGGCGCGCGGCAGCGCGACCTCACCCCTTCATCTGTGCGTCGACACCGGCTCGCCCCCGCGGGCGCGCCTCGCGTGTCGGGCGATCGGGCCCGACGGCAGACCGTGCCGCGGGGCGACGTTCGAACTGCGCCACACCGCGTTCCAGGCGCCGCTGACCGCGACCGCCGACGGCGGCGGCGCCGCCGGCTTCGCCGACCTGCCGGCCGGCGACTACTGGTTGGTGGTCCGCGCGCAGGGCTTGGGCTCGCGCACCTTCGAGGTCTCGATCCCCGACGACGACGCCGTAGTCGACCTCGGCGCGGTGCAGATCGAGCGCCCGGTCCAGTTGCTCGTGCGGTGCACCGGCGGCAGCAAGCGGCCGGCGGCAGGCGTGCGCGTCGTGGCGCGTCCCGTCGTCGGCGACAAGTTCGTCTCCGCGCGCACCGACGGTTCCGGCAGCGCCCGGCTCGCGCCGATCCCGCCCGGGAGAACCCGACTCACCGTCTACGGCCCCGGCGTCGTCCCCCGGCTGCTCGAACGCGAACTCGAACCGGGCGTGCAGTGGATCGACGTCGACCTGGAACCCGCGCCGACGCAGGTCCTCGCGTTCGCGTTCCAGGAGGCCGACAATCCGTTCGTCGTCAACGGCCCTCTGCACGTGACCGTGTGTGACGGCGAAGGCCGGCCCGTGCTCGACGACTACCTCGGCGCGGTCGCGAGCAGCGGCCGCTTCGAATGTCGTACGGGCCTTCGCCCGGGTCGCTATCAGGTGCGCGCGCGCTCGCTGTGGAACGCGCTCGCCGTCGGCGAATGCACCGTGCAGCCGGCGACCGGCGCGGCCCCGAACGGCGGGACCGTCACCGAGTTCGTTCTGCGGCCCTGATCTGAGAGGGCCCTATCTGAGAAGGGCCGATCAGAACGTCAGGCTGGCGACGTTCGATTCGCAGAAGTCGAGGCCGAAGCCAGCACCCGGGTTGCCCGGGGTGCCGGAACCCGGGTTGAACGAGAAGCTGATCGTCAACGCCTGGAAGTAGTAGGTGCCGGTGACCACGCTCGGCACCGTGAAGGTCAGCGAGGCGTCGCCGTTCATGTCCGACAGGCCGGCCGGTGCGGGCACGAACGGCATGGCCAGTCCGAGCGTGACCGAGCCCAGGTTGCCGATGCTGATCGGAGTCGTGCCGGTGGTCTGCCCGACCAGCATGAAGGTCGGGGACATCGCGGCCCCGCCGCTCATCGCGAGCGTGACGTCGCCGGCATTGTTGCTGGCGGAAAGGTTCGAGCACTGCGCGGAAGCGACGCCGGCGAGCACGACAGAAGACAGGAGGATGTTGCGGAGCATGGTAGTTCCTTGATCTGGCAAACGAGGGACTGGGGAACGCGCGGAGACGGTCGGAGCGCAAACGCAGCCAAACCGCCGCCACTCGGGAGATTCTACGCAGCTCCCCGTGCCATCGGCCAGAGCAATCAGCGATGCTCTCGCACCATGCGCTCGAGGAGGTCGCCGAACTCGGCCACCGCCATCGTGCCGAGGTCGCCATCGGCACGCGAACGCACCGTGACCGTGCCCTTGTCGACCTCGTCGTCGCCGACCACGGCGATCATCGGCACCTTCTCCTGCCACAGGTGGTGGCGGATCTTCTGGCCGATCTTTTCGGCGCTGTCATCCGGTTCGACCCGCAGGTGGCGCGCCTTCAAGCCGCGGCAGATCTCGTTGACCGCGTCGGCGTGGCGCTCGCCCACCGACAGCACCACTGCCTGGGTCGGCGCCAGCCACACCGGGAACGCACCGGCGTGGTGCTCGACGAGCACGCCGAAGAAGCGCTCGAGCGAACCGAGCAGGGCCCGGTGCACCATCACCGGCCTGGTCTTGTTGCCGTCCTGGTCGATGTAGGTCATATCGAACCGCTCCGGCAGGTTGAAGTCGCACTGGATCGTCGAGCACTGCCAGGTGCGGCCGAGGCTGTCCTTGATCTTGACGTCGATCTTCGGGCCGTAGAACGCGCCCCCGCCCTCGTCGATCTCGTAGCCGAGTCCGACCGAGTCGAGCGCGGCGCGCAAGGCCGCGGTGGCCTTCTCCCAACTGGCGTCCTCGCCGACGCTCTTCTCCGGCCGCGTCGACAGGTTCATCTCGTAGTCGTGGAAGCCGAACGCACGCAGCATGTCGATGACGAAGTGCAGGCAGCGCGTGATCTCTTCCTCGACCTGATCCTCGCGCAGGAACAGGTGCGCGTCGTCCTGGGTGAATCCGCGCACGCGCAGCAGGCCGTGCAGCGAACCGGCATTCTCATAGCGATAGACGGTGCCGAGCTCGGCCCACCGGAACGGCAGTTCGCGGTAGCTGCGGCGCTTCGACTTGTAGATCTGCACGTGGAACGGGCAGTTCATCGGCTTGAGGAGATACTCGGCGCCGTCGATGTCGATGCCCGAGTACATCGACTCCTTGTAGAAGTCGAGGTGCCCCGACGTCTGCCACAGGTCGCTCTTGGCGATGTGCGGTGAATAGACGATGTCGTAGCCGCCTTCGATGTGCCGATTGCGCCAGAACTCCTCGACCTTGTGGCGCACGAAGCCGCCCTTGGGGTGCCACAGGATCAGGCCGGCGCCGAGGTCGCCCATGGTGCTGAACAGGTCGAGGTCGACGCCGAGCCGGCGGTGGTCGCGCTTCTGCGCCTCCTCGAGGTTCTTCTTGTGCGCCACCATCGCCTTCTTGTCGGCGAAGGCGTGCCCGTAGATGCGCGTCAGCATCTTGTTGCCGGCGTCGTCACCGAGGTAGGCCCCGGCCAGCGCCAAGACGGCGATACCCTGGCCTACCTTGCCGGTCGACGGTACGTGCGGCCCCTTGCACAGATCGACGAAGCGGCCCGATTGGTAGAACGTCAGCGGCTCGCCGTCGGGGATCTTGTCGATGGTCAGCAGCTTGTAGTCCTCGCCGTGCTCGGCCATCAGCGCCTTGGCCTGATCGCGCGGCAGCTCGCGCCGTTCGAACGGCACGTCCGACTTGATGATCTCGTGCATCAGCTCCTCGATCTTCGGCAGATCGTCGTTGCTGATCGGCTCATCGCCGAAGTCGATGTCGTAGTAGAAC
>DRKG01000144.1 GCA_011051855.1 bacterium
AGCAGATCGCCGCGCGCAAGGGGCGCGGCCCCCGCACCCGCAACACCCTGCCGTTCCTGATCGGCGCCGACGTCGACAAGAACGGTCGCCCGACGTCGTTCTTCGCCGGGCGCATCGACGACGTGCGCCTGTCCAAGTGCGTTCGCTACGAGGGCGGGACGTTCCCGCCACCGCAGGATCTGACGAGTGACGACGACACCCTGCTGCTGGTGCCGTGCGACCGGACCTTCGGGCCGTGGGCGATCGATCGATCGCCGCAACGCAACCATCCGCGGCGAATCGGCAACGCCCACTGCACGGTGGAGAAGCGAGCGACCGTGCGGTAACAAGGTGCCATGGCACCGAGTTCTGCGACCAAGCGACGTTCCACCGGCAAGAAGACGCGCAAGAAGCCGCTCTACACCGCCCGCACCGCCGACAAGCACGTGCTCTACCAGTTGTCGGTGCAAGCACCCGAAACCGACAGCAAGCTCTACGCGCGCTGGTTCAAGCGCTACACTGGCCGCGACCTGCGGGCCCTGCGCGAGGACTTCTGCGGCACCGCGATCCTCGCCTGCCACCACGTCCGAAACCACAGGGAGAACACCGCGATCGGCGTCGACCTCGACCGTGCGACGCTCGACTGGGGCATCGAGCACAACGTCAACACGCTGCTCGACGACGAGCAGAAGCAGCGGCTGGCGCTGGTCCACGACGACGTGAGGAACGTCACCTCGCCGAAGGTCGACTGCGTGCTGGCGTTGAACTTCAGCTACCAGGTGTTCAAGACGCGCAAGCAACTGGGCGGCTACTTCAAGCAAGTGTTCCGTTCCCTGCGGCCGGGCGGCGTCTTCTACGCCGACGCGCTCGGCGGCCCCGACGTGCTGCAGGAGAAGACCGACAAGACCCGCCACAAGGGCTTCACCTACCTGTGGGAGCAGCGCTCGTTCGATCCGATCAGCCACCGCCAGGTGTGCGCGATCCACTTCGAGTTCCCCGACGGCACCCGGATGAAGAACGCATTCGTCTACGACTGGCGGCTGTGGACGCTCGCCGAGCTGCGCGAGTTGTTCGAGGAGGCGGGCTTCGAGGACGTGCACGTGTTGTGGGAAGGCACCGACCAGGAGACGATGACCGGCAACGGCGTCTTCCGGCGCAAGGAGGTCGGCGACATGGACGACGCCTGGATCAGCCTGGTGGTCGGCAGAAAGCCCTCTGGCCCGAAGGCCGGCAGTCCGAAAGCCCGCAAGCAGTAGCGCAGGGACTCAACCCGGCAGCCGGCGCAGCAACCGCCGGCCGGCCAGTTCGAAGCCGAGCCGCCCAAGCCGGCGGCGCGCGGCGGCACCGCGGAAACGCTGCCAGTCCTCGGCCGACAGCTCGCGCAGGGCACGCAGCCGGCGATCGCGCCAGACGAACACCGCCGCCGGGTCGCCCCCTTCGAGGGAACCGGACGGATCGAGGGTCGGAATCGCGCATCGCGCGACCTCATCGCCGCGATCCGGCCCGCAGGCGATACCGAGGTCGTAGAACCACCACTCGCCCGAGGTCGGATGGCGCCCGATGGGCACCAGTTCCGGATGCGCGGGGAGTTCCGGCAGCTCGGCCCGGCAGCGCCGCCATGCCGGCGCAAACTCCGCGGCGCGGGCGGCGACGAGTTCGCGCCAGTGCAACCAACGCTGCAACTCCGGCACCACCTCCGCAAGCCGCCGCGTCGCATCGACCGCCGTGCACAGGCGCGCGCGTTCGTCGGCCGCCAGGTCCTCGCCGAGCGCCTCCGTCATCGACGGCAGCAGCGCGACCAACGGAGCGGCCTCGTCCGCGAGCCAGCGGCGCAGCCGTTGCGCGGGCACGATCGTAACGGCATCGCCGGCGAAGCTCCGCCCGCCGACATCCCGCCAGCGGGCGCGCAGCACCAGCTCCTGCGACAACACCGCCGGCCGCGGCGGAACGCGCACCACGGCGGCACCGGCCTCGATCGCCGCGGGCACGCACACGCCGGTGTCGACGAGTTCGAGCGCGGCGCCATCCACGCCTGCCAACACCGGCACGGGCACGTGCAACCGAACGTGCAGTCCGCCGAAGCGCTCGACGTCGGGGCGCACGTCGAGGCTGCCCGGCGAGAAGGCTCGAAACACGAGCGCGTGCACCCGGTCCTCGACCACCTCGATGCCGCGGTCCCCGAGCGCGCGCCGCAGGCCCCCGAGGTCCGCCCGGGCGCGGTAGTCGTCGACCAGCACGAACTCGAAACCACCGCTCCTTGCCTGGGCCAGGAATGCGTCGAGCTCCTCGCCGACGGCCCGGCCGGGCGTGCGGCGAAGGGCTCCGACTACGACGTCCTCGGGCACGACGCTGCCCACGTTGCCGGCCGTCGCGAGCACGGCCAGCGCCCGGCCTTCCCGCTGCCGAAGGTGCGCGATCGCCGCGGGGACGTCGCGGATGTGCCGCCGGTGCAGCCCTGCCATTCGTTGCGGAATGGCCGCCACCACGCCCAACCCCAGGACGGCACCCAGCGCCACCAGCCAACGCCGGCCGTCGCCGGGCAGCCGCGTGGCAAGCCGATCGACGCCGACCCACGCCAACGACACGACGAGAAGCCACTGGGGCAGCAACAGACGTTCGAACGGCTGGTAGGTGAGCACCACCGCCAGCAGCGCCGCCAGCGCGTAACCGCCGATGCACAGGATGTGGCGAACGACCGGGCCGCGCACCGCACACGCCCCGATGGCCGCCAGGGTGAGCCAGGGCACGGCGAGCCACGCCGGCGAACCGGCACCTCCCGCCATCAGCCGCGGCAGCCCCACGGTGAAGAACTCCCAAAGACCGGCCGAAGCGTGGATCACCACCCGCGCCGGATCGTGCAGGAACACCTCCGCGAACGACTGGAACGGCACCTCCGCCATCCGGGTGAAGTCGAGATCGTAGTAGTGCCGTAGCGCGGCGTTGCGGTAGTTCTCGTCGTGGAACGGCTCGCCGAACTGCAGCAGCGACAACCCGCAGTGCGGCAGCAAGAACAGCAGCGCAAGCGCGCCGAACCCCAGCAACCGCGCGAGGCGTCGCCACAGGTCGCCACCCGCGGAGAGCACGGCAAACACGATCGGGACCAACAGCGCGAGGTTGGTGTAGCGCGTCCAGTAGGCGAGCGCGAAGCAGGCGGCGAGCCCCGCGAGCCACTTCGTTTCGCCGCCGACGGCGCGCGACCGCCCCCCCGCCGGAAGCCTGCTGCTCGCGACCGCGAGCGTCAGGCAGGCCAGACCGAACGCGAGCATGTCGGTCGCGACCAGCAGGCCGTGTTCGAGCACGACCGGGTGCAACCCGGCCGAGATCGCGGCGAACCAGGCCAACCGTTTCCGACCGAGCCGTCGCACGAGCACGAACACCGAACCGACCATCAGCGCCGCCCCGACGCTCGACACCACCCGCCCGGCGGAGAACAGGTCCCCGGTCAGGATCGAGACCGCCGCCATCGACAGCGGATAGAGCGCCGGGCGGAAGACGTCGGCCGGCGGGCGACCGCGCAGCCAGGCTGCCGCGAGCTGCTGGAAGTCGTCGTTCTCGACGCCGATCGCCGGCATCGGGTGCAGCCAGGGCCCGACCGCCAGCAACACCACCAGGTAGCCGATCGCCAGCCAGCAGGCCGTTGCCACCGTTCCTTCGGCGGCGTCTGCGGTTGCTTCGACAGTGCGCATGGGGAACGGGCGGGGCGGCCCCGCAAGCTACCCGCGAACTCCGCCACCGGCAAATCGCGGACGGCCCTTGCGCCGCGACGCGCAAACCGAACAATGCTCGCCCCAAAACCCGGCGCGCCCCGCGGTGCTCGCAACCGCTCGCCACGGTGCGCCCAACCCACCGTCCATCATGAACGAACTCGTCATCCTCGGCGCCGGCAAGATCGGCCGCATGGTCTGCCACTTCATGTCCCACAGCGGCACCTACGCCGTGCGCGTCGGCGACGCGTCGCAGGCGGCCGTCGACCACCTGTGCAAGGATTACGAGTCGGTCAAGGGGCAGGTCGTCGACTTCGCCGACGAGGAATCGCTCGACGCGATCCTGCAGGGCGCCTGGGCCGTCGTCAGCTGTGCCCCCTACCACTGCAACCCGAAGATCGCCGCACGCGCCAGGCACCACGGCGTGCACTACTTCGACCTGACCGAAGACGTCGAAGTCACCGCGCAGGTCAAGCAGCTGGCCGAAGGCAGCAAGACACTGTTCGCGCCGCAGTGCGGCCTCGCCCCCGGCTTCATCACGATCACCGCCAACCACCTGATGAAGTCGATGACCGAGGTCAGCGACCTGCGCCTGCGCGTCGGCGCCTTGCCGCGCTACCCGTCGAACCGGCTGCAATACAACCTCACCTGGTCGACCGCCGGCCTGATCAACGAGTACTGCAACCCGTGCGAAGCGGTCGAGAACGGTGAACTGGTCGCGGTGCCGCCGATGGAGCAGCTCGAGCACATCACCATCGACGGCGTCGAGTACGAAGCGTTCAACACCTCGGGCGGCCTCGGCACGCTCGCGATCACGCTCAAGGGCAAGGTGCGCAACGTCAACTACAAGACGATGCGCTACCCGGGACACTGCGAGCTGATGAAGTTCCTGCTGCACGACCTGCGCATGCAGGAAGATCAGGAGCACCTCGGCCGCATCTTCGAGAAGTCGCTGCCGGCGACGCTGCAGGACCAGATCGTGATCTTCGTCAGCGCCACCGGACAGTACGGCGGCCGCCTCACCGAGCGCACCTACGCCAAGACGATCTACCACCAGGAAATCGATGGCTGCAACTGGAGCGGCATCCAGATCACTACCGCCGCCGGCGTGTGCGCGATCGTCGACCTGCTGCACGAAGGCAAGCTGAAGGACAACGGCTTCCTGAAGATGGAGGACGTCGACTACGACGAGTTCCTCCGCAACCGATTTGGCAAGTACTACGCCTGAGCCGGCCAAGCGACTTCCTTGACGGGCCGGGCGGCGCCATCATCAGCCGCCCCATGCCGAAGTTCCCGCTCCTGTGTGCGATGATGTTCCTCCAGTTCTTCGTCTGGGGGAGCTGGTACGTGACCGCCGGCACGTTCGTGCCCGCGATGGGTTGGCCGCAGACGACCACCGGCTGGGTCTACTCGGCCGGCCCGATCGCGGCGATGATCTCGCCGCTGTTCCTCGGGCTGGTGGCCGACCGCTACTTCGCCTCGCAGCGCGTGCTCGCGGTGATGCACCTGCTCGGCGCGGCGATCATGCTGGTGCTGATCCCCGGCGCCATCGAGGCGAAGGACGCCGTGTCGTTCGAGTGGTACGTGCTCGCCTACATGCTGTGCTACATGCCGACGCTCGGCCTGTCGAACACGGTCGCGTTCACGCACATCGAGCACCCGCAGAAGCAGTTTCCGATCGCCCGCGTGTTCGGCACGCTCGGTTGGATCGCGGCGGTGACGCTGGTCAGCAAGGGACTCGCGGCCGACACCAAGCCGACCATGTTTCTGGTCGCCGGCTACAGCTCGCTGGCGATGGCCGTGCTGAGTTGGCTGCTGCCGCGCACTCCTCCACCGCTCGCGGGCAAGCAGGTCAGCATCGGCGAAACGCTCGGCCTCGGCGCACTCGAACTGATGAAGCGCCCGGCGTTCGTCGTGTTCCTGCTGTGCTCGTTCCTGATCTGCATCCCGCTGGCCGGCTACTACAGCTTCGGCAACCAGTTCGCCGGAACGGTCTGGGAGAGCCCCGGCTTCTACCTGTCGTTCGGCCAGTGGGCCGAAGTCGGGTTCATGCTGGTGATGCCGCTGTGCTTCGCCCGGCTCGGCGTCAAGAAGATGCTCGCCATCGGCATGGCCGCCTGGGTGGTGCGCTACGGCCTGTGGAGCTACGCGGCCGGCGCCGATCCGGTCGCCTGGATGGTGCTCGGCGGCATCCTGTTGCACGGCATCTGCTACGACTTCTTCTTCGTCACCGGCCAGATCTACGTCGACCAGCAGGCGCGCCCGCAGATCCGCGGTCAAGCGCAGAGCTTCCTGGTCATCATGACCCAGGGCCTCGGCATGTATCTCGGCGCGCAGATCATGACCGGCATCGTCAATGACAACACCACCGGCGAGGCGCCGAACGCAGTCGTCGACTGGGCCACGATCTGGTGGCTGCCGTGCCTCGGCGCGCTGGCGATCCTGACCGTGTTCGTGCTGCTGTTCCGCGAACGCGGCGAGCCGGCCACCGCCTGACGACCGCCGGCAGCGATCAATCGCCGCCGCCGCGTCGCGGCAACCACAACACCGCGACCGCCGAGCCGAGCGCGCAGCCGATGCCGATCCACAGCGCCGGCGCAAACGATCCGGTCGCCGCGAACGCCGCCGCGACTGCCGGCTTGAGCGGCAACTGCACCGCCCGTGCCAGCGCATAGAACAGCGCCGCGGCCGTCGCCCGCAAAGCCGCTGGATAGTGCTTGCCGAACAGGGCCCCGAAGCACGACCAGGTGCCGGCCCCGAGCCCCATCGCGGCGATGGCCAGGGTGAAGGTGGCGAAGTCCCGACGCACGTCGTCGAGCGCGCCGAGCACCAGCGCCTGCCCCGCCGCGAACAACAGGCAGAACGCGACGAACACCCGCACCCGTCCGAGGCGCGCGGCCAAGAAGCCGAACAGCACGTCCGCCACCACGTGCACGGCATGGACCTGGAGCTGGAACCAGCCGACTTCGGTCGTCGCGACGCCGTGCAGTCGCATCAACCGGACCGGCAGCTCGGCGTAGACGCACCAAAAGCCGGCCATGTGCAACGTCAGCACGACCAGCAGCACGATGCTGGCGCGCCGGAAGGGGGGCGCGAACAGCGCCCGCACCGGCGGCGGCGGGCTCACCGTTCGCGTCACCGCGGAATCGGGCGCCGGCATCGCCCAGCGCCCGGCGAATGCCAACACTCCGAGCAACGCCGAGGCGACGAACACCGCGCGCCAGCCGATTCCCTCCAGCGGCGCCAGAAAGCACGCCACCGCGGCGGCCGAGGCCACCGCCACCGGACTGCCGGCCTGCAGGATGCCGTGCACGCGGTCGCGCTGCCGGCCCGACCAGTAATCCGCGACCACGGCGTGGCCGATCCCCCATTCTCCGCCGACTCCGAACCCGGTCACGAGGCGCGCGACGAGCAGCGACCCATAGCCGGTGGCGAGGCCGGTCGCGAGCGCGCCGAGCGAGAACACCACGATGCTGGCGACCATCGCCTGCCGGCGGCCGATGCGGTCGGCGATGCGGCCGAAGGCGAGACCGCCGACCGCGGTCGCCAGCAGGGACGCCCCCTCGATCCAGGCGATCGCGCCATCGAGCGACAGGCCCAACTCATCGGCGATGCCGTGCTTGAGGAAACTGAACAGGATCAGGTCGTAGAGGTCGAAGACCCAGCCGAGCCAGCAGAACAACAGCACTCGCAGCCGACCGCGCCCGAACATCGTGGCCGAGACCGTCATCGCCAGGAGCGTAGCAGGCGACCCGACTCCCCGGACGCGCTATCGTGTTCCGCCCATGTTCGTGCCCACGCGCAGACCCACCGTCGCCGTCCCGGTCAGGGACGTCACCATCGGCGGCGCCCATCCGGTCGTCGTGCAATCGATGACCAACACCGACACCGCCGACGCCGCCGGGACCGCGGCGCAGATCGCCGAGCTGCATCGCGCCGGCAGCGAACTGGTGCGCATCACGGTGAACACGCAGGCGGCCGCGGCCGCCGTGCCCGAGATCCGCACGAGACTGGCGGACCTCGGCGTCGACGTGCCGCTGATCGGCGACTTCCACTACAACGGCCACGTGCTGCTGCGCCGCTACCCCGAGTGCGCCGACGCTCTCGCGAAGTACCGCATCAACCCGGGCAACGTCGGCAAGGGTGCGAACCACGACAAGAACTTCGCCACCATGGTGCAGTGCGCCATCGAGCACGACCGACCGGTGCGCATCGGCGTCAACGCCGGCTCACTCGATCAGGAACTGCTGGCCGAACTGATGGACGCGAACGCCAGCGCGTCGGTGCCGCAGGACGCGCAGGCGGTGTTCTTGGAGGCGATGGTGCAGAGCGCACTGCGCTCGGCCGCGGCCGCCGAAGAGCTCGGCCTGGCGAAGGAGCGCATCGTGCTGAGCTGCAAGATCAGCAAGGTGCAGGAACTGGTGCGCGTCTATCGGGCGCTGGCCGACCGCTGCGACTACGCGCTGCACCTGGGCCTGACCGAAGCGGGTATGGGCAGCAAGGGCATCGTCGGCTCGACCGCCGGACTCGCGATCCTGCTGCAGGAGGGCATCGGCGACACGATCCGCGTTTCGCTGACCCCCGATCCCGGCGGTTCGCGCGCCGAGGAGGTGCGCATCGCACAACAGATCCTGCGGTCGATGGACATCCGCCCGTTCCTGCCGCAGGTCACCGCCTGCCCCG
>DRKG01000145.1 GCA_011051855.1 bacterium
AGCATCGCCGCGGCGTGTTCGTGCAGCAGATGTTCAGGGATTCGGTGGTCGCTGCAGCCGGCGTCGGACTCGGCGACGAGATCACCTGGTTCAACGGCACCGAAGTGCGTTCCGCCAACCAACTGGCGACGTTGGTCGGGGTGTTGCCGGCCGATACCTGGGTCACGCTGCGCTATCGACCGACACTCGTCGCCGGCGGCTTCGGCGACGAACGGGAGATCATCGTCAAGCTGACTGCGCTCGATACCGGTTCCAGTCGCGATGACACCGCTCGATTGGCCAGCCGCATCGATCGCCGGATCGCGCGCCGCCGAATCGTCGCGCGTTTTGCGGCCAGCGAGGAGCGTGACTGCGCCGTGCAGTGGACGCGGCGTGGGCCCGGGGAACGGCCGCTGGTAACGATCGCCGACGGCGAGCGGTTGCGGCTGCAGGATGGCCGTCGCACGTACGTGCGCCTCGGTCCCGAACGGGGCTTCGCCAGGGTCGATGGCGAAGTGCGCGACCTGGAGCTCGACGAACGCGAGCGCCTGCGGCGTGAGCTGGTCGCCAATCCGATGTTGTGGCCGCGTGGTGAAACCGCCGAACGGCTTGCCGATGCGCTGCTGGTCGGCGGAGTGCACGTGCACGGTCGGCCGGCGTGGCGGTTTGCGCTGCCGGGCGATGGCGACTGTGAGGCTTGGTTCTTCGACGACGGCACACCGGCGGGCTACGCCTACCGCGATCCGATGCGGCGGGCGTTCGTGCAGTGGTTCGTGCGTGGCAACCGGCTCCTGGTCGTCGTCGACGGCGAGGTCGAGCGCGGTTGGTCCAGCGGCCGGCGGGAGACCGGTGTCGCCGAGGAAGCATGGTTTCGGAGGGAACGATGAGGCGCCGGCTGGCGATCTTGATCGCGGCGTGTGCGGCGGTGCTGCCGGCCCAAGAGCAGGATTTCGGCAAGCGCTACTCGTTCGCCGAGCGCGAGCCGCGCACGCAGGTCGAGAAGACCATCGACCGATTGTTGCCGAGCATCGTCAAGATCCACGGCGCGAGCGGATTGGCGACGATCAAGGCCTATGCCACCGGCATCATCGTCAGCGACCGCGGCCACATCATCACTCTCGATCAGATCCTGCTGCAGGCCGATCGCACCCGAGTTGTGCTCTATGACGGCTCGGTGCATCGGGCGATCCTCTATCCGGCGGACGAGCGACTCGGTGTGCGGCTGCTGAAGATCAGCCCCGAGGACGTCGACGGGAAGTTGCAGCCGCTGTGGCCGCCGAGCGAGGAACAGGCCGGATACCACAACGGCCAGTTCGTGGTGTCACTCGGCAACTGCTTTCGTCTCGCCGAGTTTTCCGAGAAGGTCAGCGCGACCTTCGGCGTCATCGTCGGCACCGCCAACACGGCGCTGCGCTACCGCATGGCGGACGTGAAGTACGACGGCGACATCATCCTCACCGATGCCTGCAACAACCCCGGCCACTACGGCGGCGGTTTGTTCACGCTCGATGGGCGTTGGATCGGGCTCAACATGCGCTTGCTCGACAGCAAGGAGACCAACACGATGCTGTCGGCGGCGATTCCGGCGCGCGATCTGCTTCCCTACCTCGAGGAACGCGTGCTCGGCAAACCGCGCGTCGAGGTTCGCGACGAAGTCGTGCCGGTGTGGACCGGGATCACGCTGTTCGAACAGGCTGGCCGCAAGTCGCCGCCAGCCTATGTCGAACGCGTCAAGCGCGGTTCGCCCGGCCGAGAGCTCGGTTTGCGCATCGATGATCTGATCGTGCGCATCGACGACTTCTCGGTCCGCAGTTGCATGGAGTTTCGGCGGGTGCTGGAGAAGTACAAGCCGGGCGACACGGTCAAGGTGATGTGGAAGCGCGGCACGCGGGTGATGACCGGTGAAATGACGTTGGCGAAGGAGCCGAAACGATGAGCGTGCGCGCACTGTTCGCGGTGGCCGGGCTGATCGCTCCTCTGTGGGCGCAGCGGGGCGGCACCGACGAGTTCGTGCAACTCGAACCGGTGCTGCAGGCGGCGTTGCATAAGGCCTCAGCCTTCGTGGTCACCGTAGAGACGTTCGGCGGCACCCGCCGCGTGACCGGCAAGGAAGGGCCGATGGATGGCCTCGCGCCGCCGAAGCCGCGCCCGAAGCCAAAGCCGAAGCCGAAGGATCCGGACGACGATGACGATGACGGCGAGGGCAAGAAGAAGCCCAAGATCCCGCTTGTTGCCGGAGGCTTCCAGCAGGCGCAGGGCAAGACGACCGGCGTCATCCTGAGCAGCGACGGCTGGATCGTGATCTCGCGCTTCGCGCTCAACCTCGATCCGACAACGGTGTTGATCACCGTGCCCGATCGGGGCACGTTCCACGCGGTGCGCGCCGGCGAGGACACGTCGCGCGGCATCGCCCTGGTCAAGATCGAGGCCGACGACCTGCCGGTGCCGGAGTTCGTGCACCCGAACGACGTCCGCGTCGGGCAGTGGGCGTTCGCGCTCGGTCGCACGTTTGCACAGCGGGAACCGACCGTGCACCTCGGCATCGTCAGCGCCAAGCGGCGATTGTTCGGGCGCGCGTTGCAGATCGACGCCTATACCTCCCCCGCCAACTACGGTGGCGCGGTCATCGACATCCACGGCCGCGTGCTCGGCATCGCGGTGCCGCTGTCGCCGTCGGGACGCAACGCCGGCGTCGAGTGGTACGACTCGGGCATCGGCTTTGCGACCACGATCGCCGACATCCCCCACCTGATCGCACGCATGCAGGAAGGTCAGATCCTGCAGCGTGGATGGCTCGGCGTGCAGTTGTCGACGTCGCACCTTGGCCCCGGTGCGAAGATCACCGGCACCCCGAAGGACGGCGCCGCGGCCAAGGCGGGGTTGCGCAAGGGCGACATCATCCTGAAGGTCGATGGCGTCGATGTGCTCAACGGCCCCCACTTCCAGATGCTGGTCAGTTCACGGCTCGGCGGCGACACCTGCACGCTGTTCGTCAAGAAGAAGCGCAAGGACGAGCCGGTCGAGATCGGTCCGATCGCGCTGAAGAACGCGCCCTGGTCGGAGCAGCAGCGGGGTGCCGAGGAGGTGCCGGCATCGTTCTCGCTCCCGAAGGGCGACGGCGGTCGCTGACCTCGGCACGGATCGGGAGTAGAACGGAACTTCTCGGTCATGTGCTGTCCTGGTTTGGGTTCTGGTCGCGTGTTGGTGGCGGCCGCGCTCTTGTGCGCGGTGTTCCAGTCCGGCTGTCGCCCCGGGCAGCCTTGGGAAGACCCGGACTTCTGTCCGCCAGAGCCACCGCAGCGCATCGTGCTGGCATCGGTGTTGGCGGCGGAGTCGCTGTTGGAACTCCTGCCCCGCGAGCGCATCGCAGGAGTGCACACGTTCGCGGCCGACCCGGACTTCTCGCTGGTTGCGGATGCGGCGCGCGGCCTGCCTTTGTTGGGCGCCTCGCCGGAGCAACTGCTGTCGGTGCGGCCGGATCTGGTCGTGGTCGATGCCTATACCCGCGCCGAGACGCTGGCACTGCTCGCGACGGCCGGCGTGCCGGTGGTGCGCACGCGCGATCCCAAGGGGTTTGACGACATCGCCGCCAACCTGCGGCGGCTTGGCCGCGTCGTGCACTTGATGCCTGCCAGCGACAGGCTGGTCACTCGGATGCGAGAGCGCCTCGAGGAGGTGCGTGCCGCCGGCGAAGCGTGTGCCCCCTGGCGGTTGATGAGTCTCGACGGTGCGTTGCACACCCACGGGGAAGGCTCGCTGTTCGATGCGGTCGTGCGGGCTGCCGGTGCGCGCAATATCGCCGCGGAACATGGCGTCGGCGCGTTCCGCAAACTCGATGTCGAAGAGGTGTTGGCGTGGCGGCCCGATGCACTGGTGCTGGCCGGCCAACCTGGCCAGCACTTGCCCGGCTGGCTCGCGCAGTACCCTGGCTTCGAACTGTTGCCCTGCGTGCAACACGAGCGGATTCTGTTCGTGCCGGGTTCCCTGTTGAGCACCACTTCCCACCACCTCGTCGACACCGCCGCGTTTGTGCAGCGTCAACTGCAACGATGGGGAACGCCGTGACCCGGCGCCGCCTGTGGATCTTGCTCGCCCTGCTGGTCGGGGTCGCGCTCTTGCACCTCGGTTTGGCCCGCGAACGCCCCGGGTTCGGCGCGATGTTGGCGTGGTTGTTTGCGTGGACGGGGGCCAGCGAGGCGCCGGACCTGCTCGACCGGGTGACGTTGGCCCAGATCCGCACGCCGCGCATGCTGGTGGCGGCGTTCGGAGGTGGATCGCTCGCGGTCGCGGGCACCGTGATGCAGGCGACGTTCCGCAATCCGCTCGCGTCGCCGGACATCATCGGAACGGCGGCCGGAGCGGCCTTCGGAGCGGCTTTGGCGATCGTGTTCGGCTGGGCCGATCAGTTTGTCGGTGCCGCACCACTCGTAGCGATGCTGGGCGCGGTCCTGGTCACCGGCCTCGTGTTCGTGCTAGCGGGGTCGCACGGGCGATTCACCGTCGCGAACCTGCTGCTCGCCGGCATCGCGTTGAACACATTGTTCGGTGCGGTGACGTCGTTCGTCGTGACGCTGTCGTTCGACAACTACACGGCCAGTTCGCGGGTGCTGTTTTGGCTGATGGGCGGCCTCGATGCCCGCACGTGGGAACACGTCTGGATCACCGGCGGCGGCCTCGTGCTGTTCGTGGCACTGATCTGGCCGCGGGCGCGCGAACTGGACCTGTTGACCTTGCGCGACGACAGCGCGCACAGCCTCGGGGTGGATGCACAGCGCGCGCGCCGCACCCTGGTTTGGTTCGCCTGTGGCCTGACCGCGACCACCGTCGCCAACAGCGGCGGCATCGCCTTCGTCGGGTTGATCGTGCCACACCTTGCGCGGCTCATGGTCGGTCCAGCGCATCGCACGTTGCTGCCGACGGCGGCCCTGCTGGGCGCTCTGCTGATGGTGCTCAGTGACTTCGTTTGCCGCGTATCCCCGCCGCAGTGGAATCTGCGTCTCGGGGTCGTCACCGCGATCGCCGGGGCTCCCTACTTTCTCTGGCTGCTCGCCCGCCAGCGCCGCGGAGTATCGCTGTGACCAGGTTGGTGGCGAACATGCTGTCGGTGCAGCTCGGGCGGCGCACGGTGTTGCATGGCGTTTCCCTGCACATTGCGCCCGGCGAGGTCGTATTGCTCGGTGGGCGCAACGGTGCCGGCAAGAGCACGTTGCTGCGATGTCTGACCGGTGCCCTCGCTCCCGACGCCGGCGGGGCCCTGCTCGACGACAAACCGGTGCCGGATTGGCAGGCGCGCGCGCGGGCGCGCGAGGTTGCGTTCGTGCCGCAGGACGTCGAGGTGCCGTTCGACTTCACCGGCCGCGAGCTGGTCACGATGGGGCGTCATCCGCACCGGGGTCGCAGCGAACCGCTCCGGCCCGAGGACCATCAGGCAGTCGATCGGGCGCTGCGCTTGCTCGATGCGCAGGCGTTCGCCGGCCGTGCAGTGACCACGCTGTCGGGCGGCGAACAGCGTCGCATCGCCGTTGCACGCGCGCTCGCCACCGAGGCCAGGCTGTTGCTGCTCGACGAGCCGACCAGCAACCTCGATCTCGAGCACGCGCTGCAACTGGTGGGGCTGCTGCGTCGACTCGCCGACGAGGATCACGGCGTGCTGGTGGCGAGCCACGATCTGAACCTGTTCGGGCCGTCTTGCGACCGGGTCGTGCTGCTGCACGAAGGCCGGGTATTGGTCGACGCACCGCCCGAGCAAGCGCTCAGCGAGGAAAACGTCGAAACCGTGTTCGGTGTGCGGTCGCGCGCGCCGTCGCAGTTCTTTCCGCGCGAGTTCACCCTGTAGGCGTCCCGCCGGATGCGATGAGTTGTTCGTAACAAATCGTTCGGCCTGGGTTTAGGACGCGTTCGAAGGGGGTGGAGTTTCGGGCGTCCCCGGGCTGTTCAGCGGCGGCCCGCGAAGCAGGAAAAAAAAGACCCCCCCCCTCTTGTCCATGTAGACTGCCAGGGCGCTCAGCGGGGCCAGCGCCCCGCCTGCGCTTCTGCAGTCGCCTTCCTTGCCGGAACGCGGATTGCACGCACCGGAGCTACTGTTTCATGCATAGATCGGGCTATGTGACCACGACTTCTTCGGGCGGCTGTGCGCAGCCGCAGATGTGTCAGCGAGAGGCTGTTGGAGCCTATATGCCATGCGTAAGAGCGGAATGACTAGGATGCGCCTTCTGTTGGTCGCTGTGGCGGTTCTGGTTGCGGGACTAATCTGGTGGGGCTTCTCGGGGATTACGCCGATGTCACAGCTTGCTACGGACGG